>DATKHW010000546.1:0-8761 GCA_035546275.1 Gemmataceae bacterium | reverse complement strand
CCGGCCTTTCTGGAGCAGGTCGTGGCGAAGCTCCTGGAGTATCTCCTTGACGCGGATAACATCCGCGGCACGGGGCGGCTTTACCTCCCCTGATCGCCGTCTGAAAGGGCCGCTCGCCCCTTAACCAAGGCCGCACCGATGCCAAGCCCCTTCCCCGGAATGGACCCCTATCTCGAAGCCCACTGGCGCGACGTCCACGCCCGTCTCATCATCTATACCTGCGATGCGCTCCAGAGCGTCCTTCCTGGCGCCTTGCGCGCCCGCGTCGAGGAGCGCGTCTTGCTGGAAACGCCACAGGGCTTCGCCGATCATCCGCTCTTTCCCGACGTGCGCGTCGTCGATTTCGCCGAGAAACGTGGCCTGGAATCGGCGGCCGAAGCCGGCGTCGCCGTGGCGGAGCCGCTCCTCGTCGAAGCGGAGGGCGACGGAGTGACCGAAACCTTCCTTGAAATCATCGACCGCGAAAGCGGCAACCACATCGTCACCGTACATCGAATTCCTCAGTCCCAGCAGCAAATCGCTGCACCCGAATGGAGAGCGATACCGCCGCAGACAGCGCGAGATCTGTTCGTCGGACGCGAATCTGGTGGAAATCGACCTGAACCGCTTCGGCCTCCACACGCTAGCATTCCCGCTGGCCCATATCAAACCCCGCGGCCGCACGCCGTACATGGTCTGCGTTCGCCGAGCCACGCGGCGCGGCGTCGCCGAGGTTTATCCCCTGCCGCTGTGGCAACCGCTGCCGATCATCAAGATTCCTCTCCGGCCGGACGACGCCGACGTGCCGCTGAATCTCCAGGCGCTCGTCGAACAGTGCTACCGCAACGGGGCTTATGACGGGACGCTCAACTACGCCGTCGATCCCGATCCGCCGCTGCTCGGCGCGGACAAGACATGGGCCGCCGATCACCTGCGCGAGCTGGGGTTGCGGCCGGCGAAGAAGCCGGCGCGGCGTAAGCGCAAGCCGTAGCGGCCGCCGCCGGCTCACGAAATCGGAATCCCACTGGAATAATCCCAGCCGTCTGTTACAATAATCCCAGGAATACTCGCCCTTCTGGACGGTTTCCTGTTCGCTGGCTTCACTTTTTTCCGCCCCGACCTGGTGGCTGGGGTCACATTGAAGTCCGCACCCATTTTACGGTGAGTCCCTAAACAGGCTGACAGACTACCGATTTTTTCATCGCCGCCGCATGATGAGGTGGGCGGCCGGCGCCGCGCCGTGTCGCGGCAACGACGCCGCGTCCGAAGACGGTCGGCGCGTCTCTTCTGAATTGGAGGATGGCTTATGGCAATCGCCCGCAGCGACGATGGTTCGGGCAACTTGACCCGCAAACGACTTCCCCGCAAACCCGCAGACGTGGCCGTGGCGGCGCCGCCGCCGCACCCGGTTCCCGTGCCGGCCGGCGGCCGGCCCCCGTCGAATCTCCGCCTGGACGACCTCTACCGGCTGCCGATGCCCAAGCTGTTCGCCCTGGCCGAGCGCGAAGGCATCGCCGAGCACACCGGCATGAACCGCGCCCAGCTGATCGTCGGCGTCGTCCGCCGGCAGGTGGAGCGCGGCGAAGTGGTCCGCGGCTCCGGCACCCTCGAAGTGCTGCCGGACGGCTACGGCTTCCTGCGCAGCGCCGCTCACAACTACCTCGCCTCCCCCGAAGACATTTATGTTTCGCCGAGCCAGATTCGCCGGCTCGGCCTGCGCACCGGCCTGGTCGTGGAAGGGCCGATCCGCCTGCCGATCGAGGGGCAGGAGAATTTCGCCCTGATGCAGGTGGAGCTGGTCAACGGACACGAGCCGGAGCAGAAAGCCCGGCCGACGGTGTTCGAGGACCTGACGCCGCTGCACCCGAACGCCCGGTTGGTGCTGGAGACCAACGCCGAAGAGCTGGCCGCGCGCGTCATCGATCTGGTGACGCCCATCGGCAAGGGGCAGCGCGGCCTCATCGTGTCGCCGCCGCGGGCCGGCAAGACGGTCCTGTTGCAGAAGATCGCCCTGGCGATCAAGCAAAACCATCCCGAGTGCTATCTCATCGTGCTGCTCATCGACGAGCGGCCGGAAGAAGTCACCGATATGGTGCGCACGGTGGCCGGGCAGAACGCCGAAGTGGTGGCCAGCACGTTCGATGAGCCGTCGTCGGAGCACGTCCACGTCGCCGACATCGCCCTGGAGAAGGCCAAGCGCCTGATCGAGGACGGCCGCGACGTGGTGCTGCTGCTCGACTCGATCACGCGCCTGGCCCGCGCCCACAACACCGAGGCGCCGTCCGGCGGCAAGCTGCTGTCCGGCGGTCTGGACTCCAACGCGATGCAAAAGCCGAAGCGCTTCTTCGGCGCCGCCCGCAACGTCGAGGAGGGCGGCTCGCTGACGATTCTCGCCACGGCCCTGATCGATACGGGATCGCGGATGGATGAAGTGATCTTCGAGGAATTCAAGGGCACCGGCAACATGGAGCTGCATCTCGACCGCCGGCTGGTGGACAAGCGCGTCTGGCCGGCCGTGGACGTGAACCGCTCCGGCACCCGCAAGGAAGAGAACCTGATGCACCCCGACGAGCTGGATCGCGTGCGGGCGCTGCGGCGGGTGCTGGCCGACATGCATCCGGTGGAGGCGATGGAGCTGCTCATCAATCGCATGAAGAAGACGAAGTCGAACGCGGAATTTTTGCTGAGTATGAATATCGCGTAAACGGCTTACGAGCACGCAGCGCGAGCAAGCGCCTCCGTCGAAGCGCTTGCTCGCGCTGCGTGTTCGTGTCTTTTATGAGAGACGCATCATGGATTCACAGCACGCCTACGCCGATCTCCTGCACTACAGCCGCGAAATCGCCGTCCTCGGCTCCTGCGCCAGCCTCCTCGGCTGGGACGAGCGCACCTACATGCCGCATCACGGCTCCGCCCATCGCGGCGAACAGATGGCGCTCCTGGCCCGGCTGACCCACGAAAAACTGACGGCGCCGGTCGTCGGCGAATTGCTGTCGGCGGTCGAAGGCAGTGAGCTGGTGCGCGATCCCGACTCCGACGCCGCCGTCAATGTGCGGGAGATTCGCCGGGTCTATGATCGAGCGGTGAAATTGCCGCAACGACTCGTGGAGGAGCTGGCCCGCGTCGGTACGCGCGCCCAACAGGTCTGGCAGGAAGCGCGAAAGACCGACGATTTCGAGGCGTTTCGGCCGTGGCTGGAAAAGATCGTCGCGCTGAAGCGCGAGGAAGCGCAGGCCGTCGGTTACAAAGGCGTTCCCTACGACGCCTTGCTCGATGAATACGAGCCGGGGGCCGACACGGCGGAAATCACGCGGGTCTTCGCGGCGCTGCGAAAGGAGCTGACGCCGCTGGTGCAGGCGATCGCGGCGTCGGGCCGCAAGGCGCCGCGCGAGATTTTGGAGCGGGAATATCCGGTGGAACGGCAGCAAGCGTTCGGCCGGGCCGCGGGGGCGGCGATCGGCTTCGACTTCGAGGCCGGCCGACTGGACGTGACGACGCACCCGTTCTGCACCGAAATCGGCCCCGGCGATTGCCGCATCACCACACGCTACAACCCGCGCTTCTTCAACGAGTCGTTCTTCGGCATTCTCCACGAGTCCGGCCACGCCATCTACGAGCAGGGTCTGCCGGCCGAACACCACGGCACGCCGCGGGGCGGCCATGCGTCGCTGGGAATCCACGAATCGCAATCGCGATTGTGGGAAAATCAGGTCGGCCGCGGCCGGGCGTTCTGGGAGCATTTCTTCCCCAAGGCCCGCGAGACGTTCCCCGAGGCGCTGCGCGACGTGAAGCTGGACGACTTCTATTTTGCGATCAACGACGTCCGGCCGTCGTTCATCCGCGTGGAGGCGGACGAGGCGACGTACAACATGCACATCATCCTGCGCTTCGAGCTGGAGCAGGGCCTCATCAGCGGCGACCTGAAGCCGGCCGACGTGCCGGAGGCGTGGGACGAGAAGTTCCGGCAATCGCTCGGCCTGACGCCGCCGACGCGGCGGGAGGGCTGCCTGCAAGACATCCACTGGAGCTTCGGCGGCATCGGCTATTTTCCGACGTACACGCTCGGCAATCTCTATTCCGCTCAATTCATGGAGGCGGCCCGGCGCGACCTGGGCGATCTCGACGGCGCTTTCCGCCGCGGCGAGTTCGGCCGGCTGAAGGGCTGGCTGAACGAGAAGATTCACCGCCAGGGTCAGCGCTGGCGGGCGGCGACGCTGTGCGAGAAGACGACGGGCCGGCCGCTGAGTCATCAGCCGCTGCTGAATTATCTGCGCGGCAAGTATGCGCCGCTGTATGGGCTGAGCGCTGCGTAGGCCGCGCGCGGACCCTGGCGGCGCCGGCGGCGCGGTGGTAGGATGAGCCGCATGACGCCGGCTCACCGAATCCGAGTTCCGATGCCGCTGGCGACGGCCCTGGCGGGCGCCCTGCTGCTCTGCTCGTGCCGGCCGAGCGATCGCCAGCCGGTCTATCCCGTGCGCGGATCGGTTTATCGCAACGGCCAACCCGCCGCCGGGGCCTTGGTCGCTTTTCACCCCTCCCGCGATCCCAACGACCACGGTCTCTGCCCGCAGGGCGTCGTCGCGGCCGACGGCTCCTTCCACCTGACGACCTTCACCGCCAACGATGGGGCGCCGACCGGCCAGTACGCCGTCACGGTCTATTGGCCCGCGCCCGGCCCCGACGACGACGTCCATGTCCGGCCCGATCGGCTGGCCAGCCGCTACGCCGACCCGAAGACGACCCCGTTGACCGCGAACGTTCCGACCAGGGCGATCACGCTCGCTCGCTTCGACCTGAATTGATTCCGAGAGGCAGCCCCATGCGCCGCCGTTCCGCCTTCACGCTGATCGAACTGTTGGTGGTGATCGCCATCATCGCCATTCTCATCGGCCTGCTGCTGCCCGCCGTGCAGAAAGTCCGCGAAGCCGCCGCGCGCCTGTCCTGCGCCAACAACCTCCATCAAATCGGTCTGGCCCTGCACAACTACGCCGATTCCAACAGCGGCCAGCTGCCCTACAGCCGCCGCTTCACCGAGCCGCTCAGCGGCTGGGTCACGCTCATCCTGCCCTACCTGGAGCAGGGCAATCTCTACAATCAGTATAATTTCGATCTTGATTGGTATAATCCCGCGCAGCAGCCAGTCGTGACGCGGCAGCTCAAGGTGATGGTCTGCCCGTCCACGCCCGACCCCGGCCGGCTCATCAACGGCAGCATCAACGGCGTCTCCTATTCCGTGCCGCCGGCCGACTACGCTGCCGTCGGCGGCATCACCTCCGACATCGTGCCGCAGGTGATCCCGCCCACATATCCGCGGCTGGGGGCGATGCCTATCGATACGACTCTGGGTTTCAATGACATCAAAGATGGGTTGTCTAGCACGCTGCTCATCGCCGAGGGGGCGGGCCGGCCGCAAGTCTGGAACGCGGGCCGCAACACGGGGCAGCTGTCGCCGACCGCCTTGACCAAGAGCACCTGGTCGGCGTGGAACGGCGACTTCATTCGCGGCTACAGCTACGACGGCACGGTCTTCCCCGGCCCCTGTCCGCTGAATTGCTCCAATCTGGACGCCATTTATTCCTTTCATCCCGGCGGCGCTTACGGGCTCATGGCCGACGGTTCGGGGCAATTTATGCATCAGAGCATGGACGTGTGGGTGATGTACGCGCTGGCGACCAGTCAGGGCGGCGAGCCTGTCGGTGAGTATTGACGCATTTCGGAGGGCGGTTTTGTGGACGCCTCTCGCCGCGCCTGTTTTGCTCTTACCGCCCTGCTTCTGGCGGCGGGCCCGCTCACGGCCGGCGACGACGCGCAGACCTTGGCCGATCGCATCGACCGGCGGCTGGCCGACCGCTGGGCCGAAGCGAATGTGAAGCCGGCGGACCTTGCCGACGACGCCGAATTTCAGCGGCGTATCACGCTCGATCTCATCGGCCGCATCCCAAGGGTCGTCGAGGCGCGGTCGTTTCAAGGCGAAACGGCGCCGGGGCGCCGGCGTGCGCTGATCGACCGGCTGCTGGATTCTCCCGGCTACGCCGGCTGCTTCGCCCGCTTCTGGGCCGAGCGCTGGCTGCCGCAGGGCGACGCGCAATTCGACAACCTTAAGCCGGAGTTCCTCGATTGGCTGCGGACGCGACTGCGGGAGAACGCCCCTTACGACCGGATGGCCCGCGAGGTGCTGGGGACTGGCGGCCGGACGTCGCGGCTGTTCCTTCAGGCCAACGAGTTCAAGCCGGAAAACCTGGCCGGCGCCGTTTCGCGCGACTTCCTCGGCGTCAGCCTCGAATGCGCCCAGTGCCACGACCACCCGGCCGGCCTGTGGAAGCGCGAGCAGTTCTGGCAGTTCGCCGCCTTCTTCGCCGGCGGGCCGGAGGACAAGCGGAGCGCTGCGCTGGAAATCACGGACCCCGTCACAAAGCGCAAGACGACGCCGCGCTTCCTCGACGGCGCCCCCCCTGCCCGTGAAGACGTCGCCGGCCGGCGCCTCCTGGCCGAATGGATGACCGACCGCCGCAATCCCTATTTCGCCCGCGCCGCCGTTAACGCCGTATGGGCGCACTTCTTCGGTGCAAGCCTGGTCGATTCGCTGGACGACCTCCGCGATGGGGCATGGTCTGAGACCATGCCCCATCGCGGCAATGCGGAATTGCTGGGCGATTTGGGCGCGGCCTTCGCGGATCATGACTACGATCTCAAATATCTCATTCGCGGCGTCGCCCTTACCCGCGCCTACCAGCTCACCAGCGCGGGGCCGGCCGACGCTCTCGATCCGCGGCTGTTCGCGCGGGCGGCGGTGCGGCCGCTGTCGGGCGATCAGCTCTTTGACAGCCTTCTTTTGGCGACCGGGCTGAACGAGGACGCGCTGGCCGCCCCCGCCGAGTACGGCAAGCCGGTCACGCCGCCGCGACAGGCGTTCCTGGCGTTTTTTGCTCGCGGCGAGGGGGCGGCGTCGCGGCGGACGATCCCGCAAGCGCTGCTCATGATGAACGGTCGGCTGACCGGCGAGGCCGTGGATTTGCAAGAGGGCCGCACGCTGCGGGCCGTGGCCGAGGCGCCGTTTCTGACCACGGCCGACAAGGTAGAGGCGCTGTACCTGGCGGCGCTGGGCCGGCCGCCGCGCCCCGCGGAGCGAGACCGTCTCGTCGCCTATGTCGAATCCGGCAGGCCGCGCAAGGATCCAGATAGCGCCTTAGCCGATGTCTTTTGGGCGCTGCTCAACAGCAGCGAGTTCGGCGTCAATCATTGAGGACCGTGCCGTCGCCGAGTTATCTCGCGAAACAGATCGAACTAACAGCTATTAGCTGTCAGCTATTAGCTGTTAGCTGTTTGGCGAGTTTGTGGAGTACGGCGATCCGCAGAGAGGTAAAGCCGATGTCGTCTCATTTGCCGCCATCCCGCCGTACATGGCTTCGCAACGTCGCCGTGGGCGGCCTTGGCCTGTCGCTGTCCGGCTGGTTCGACGCCCTGGCCCGCGCCGCTGGCGACAATCCCCAGCGGAAGCGATCCTGCATCCTCCTGTGGATGACCGGCGGGCCGAGCACCATCGACCTGTGGGACCTGAAGCCCGACCACGAAAGCGGCGGCCTCTTCCGCCCGATCGCCACGAGCGTTCCCGGCCTCCAAATCGGAGAGCATTTGCCGCTGACGGCCCGCCGGATGGAACGCGTCGCCGTCGTTCGGTCGATGAGCACGAAGGAGGGCGACCACGGCCGGGCCTCGTTTCTGATGCGCACCGGCTACGCGCCGCAAGGGGCGGTACAGTACCCGACGATCGGCGCCGTCGCCGCGAAGGAAATGGGCGATCCGACGGCGGACCTTCCGCCGCATGTCCGCGTGGCGCCGCCCAACCGCAACGACGCCAGGATTCTGGGCGACGGAGCGGGATTCCTGGGGCCGCAGTTCGCGCCGCTGGTGGTGGGCGATGCGGGCGGCGTGGAGGAGTCGGCGGATGACGCGCTGGGCGTACCCAATCTTTGTCCCGTGGCACGGTCAGGAGACCGTGCCACAACCGACGCCGATGAATTCGCCGCTCGCGTCGGCCTGCTGGAACAGATGGACCGCGACTTCGCCGCGACCCGGCCCAACGCGGCGACCGACGCCCATCGGGCCGCGTACGAACACGCCCTTCGTCTCATGCGGCCGGAGGCGGCGCGGGTCTTCGACCTGTCCGGCGAAGCGGTGAAGCTCCGCGACGCCTACGGCCGGACGCCGTTCGGCCAGGGCTGTCTGCTGGCCCGGCGGCTCGTGGAGGCGGGCGTGCCGTTCGTTGAAGTGGGTCTGGAAGGATGGGACACGCACAACCAGAATTTCGAGCGCGTCGCCCGCCTGGCGCCGGTCCTCGACGCCGGCTGGTCGGCGCTGATGGACGACCTGGGCGGTCGCGGCCTGCTCGATTCGACGCTGATCGTCTGGATGGGCGAATTTGGGCGGACGCCGGCCGTCAACGCCGGGGCGGGGCGCGACCATTTCCCCCACGCCTGGTCGGTGGTGCTGGCCGGCGGCGGGATCAAGGGCGGTCAGGCGGTGGGCCGCACTAGCAAGGACGGCATGACCGTGGAAGAGCGACCGACGTCGGCGCCCGATCTGATCGCCACGCTCTGCCGGGCGCTTGGCGTCAATCCGCGCAAGCAGAACCCGTCCAACGGCGGCCGGCCGGTCCGCATCGCCGACGCCTCGGCGCGTCCGATCGAAGAGGTGCTGGCATGACGCGGCGTTTGGCGGCGGGGCTGCTTCTAATGGGGCTGTTGCTGGCGGGATTGGCGATGGTTCCCGCAGCTTCGTGGTG
>DATKHW010000545.1:0-16962 GCA_035546275.1 Gemmataceae bacterium | reverse complement strand
GATCGCCCAGCCGTTTGAAGTTGAGTTCCAGCGTTTTTCGCCGAATGATCGGGTCCTTTTTGGGATCGATCGGGTTGTCGGTCTGCGACCAGCCGTTGGACAGGCCCGCGACGTAGATGCTGTAATTGTTCGAATCGGGATCGACGTCATCCCAGATGGCGACGCCAGTGACGGCCTTCGGGTTGGCCTCCGGCCGCGACGGCGGGATCGGCTCGGCGGCGATCGTGACGGAGTTCTTGATGTTCAGGTAGCCGGTCGGGTCCTCGATCTGACTGATCGCGTCCTGCACCTTGGGCAGCACCTGATCGTGGTGGACCGTGTGCCGGTCGTGCGTCACCAACTCAAAATCGGGGATGAAGGTGTGCGGCTCCTTGGTCTTGTTGATGACCTGATACCAGAGGTACCAGCAGACCTTCTGGCCGCGGCCCGGCACGTCCACCTTGATGAGACGCGGGTCCTTGAAGCGGAAATCGAGGACCCACACCTTGCTGTCCGGCTTGGGGATGGGATTGCCCTGCTTGTCCAGCACGGGATTTCCCTTCTCGTCGGTCTGGTATATCTCGTCCGGGTCCTGGACGTTGGGCGCCGGTCTAACGTCTCGCTCGTTAGGATTGCTTGCCAGGCTCAATCCGCCAAACGACAACGCCGCGGTCAGGCCCACGGTGAGCAATAAGCCGCGCCGCCAGCGACGCCCAGCCCGTTCGCCTGTCATGCGCTCCTCCCTTCCGTCCCCCAAACCGTGTGAGCGCGCAGGCTTCGCGCTGCGCCTCTTCGTCTCTGCGCTTATATCAAAGAGGCGGCGGAGCGGTCAAGGCGGACTGACGGCGCGTCCCTCAATCATTGAGGCCAGGACCAGCTTTGCCATCTCAAGTGGTCCGCTCTGCAACGGCAGGAGCAGGTCGCCGCATCACTGGACACAAGTCCAAGGAGGGATAGGACATGGCCGCTCCTCAATTCACTCCCGAAGAACTCCAGGATATCCGTGATGTGGCCTCCCGCTGGGGCAAAATCGTGGCCCGCCACGCCTTCGGAGACTCTGGGCCCGGCCTCGACGCCGACCTGGCGACCCTGGAGCGGGTCGGCCTCGCCGCCGCTAGTGGGGGAGTTCAACGGCCGGCTGAAGGGTCGAGACCAGTACTGGAATCGGTCGGCGGGCGCGGAGGCGATTCTCCAGGCGCGCGCGGCCGTGCTGAGCGAGGACGGCCGCCTGACGCGGTATTTCGCCGAGCGGCCGGGCAACCCCTGCCGCCGACGCCAGCCCGTCCCGTGAGGAAACGGACCAAGAGAGAAAATCAAAGCCGGTCCTGGCCTCAGCGACGGGCGCATCAAGGGCAGGTCAGCGGGAATAAGCCTTGGCCGCTGTCTCTTCCCGACCTAGATTGGGTGCTTATCCTTTGTTCGCGCCAGCAGCGCCGCCACGCGCACCGCCTCGACCAGACTCGACGCATCGGCCGTGCCCCGGCCGGCGATGTCGTAAGCCGTGCCGTGGGCCACGCTGGTGCGCACGATCGGCAGCCCCGCGCTGATGTTCACCGCCCGGCCGCGCCCCAGCAGCTTGAGCGCGATGTGCCCCTGGTCATGGTACATCGCCACCACGCCGTCGAACTCGCCGTCGCGGGATCGCACAAAGAGCGTATCCGTCGGCCACGGACCGGATACGTCCACGCCCTGCGCCTTCGCCTGTTCCACTGCTGGCGCGATGATGCGCTCCTCCTCGTCGCCGAACAGGCCGCCGTCGCTGGCGTGGGGGTTCAGGGCCGCCACGCCGAGCCGCGGCTTGCGGCCGATCAGCCGCTGCAATAACAAGTCCAGCAGATGCGCTTTCTCCACAACGGCCGGCGTCGTCAGATGACGGAATACGTCGCGCAGGGCCATGTGCAATGTCACGTGCGCCACGGCCAGCCCTTCGACGGCCAGCACCATGGCGAACTCGCGCACGCCGCAGCGCTCCGCCAGAATTTCGGTATGTCCGGGATACCGCAGACCGGCCGCGTGCAACCCCTCCTTGTGCAGCGGCGCCGTCACCAGGCCGTCGGCGGCGCCGGCTAGCGTTTCGTCGATCGCCCGGCACAGGAAGTCGTAGGCCGCCCGGCCGGCCGCGGCGCTGACGCGGCCCGGCTTAACGCCGGATAAATGCTGGCCGCTGGCGGCGACGCAGGGCAGCACCTCCGGCGTGGGATCCGCCTCATCGAGGGCGCGGATCGGTTGCACCTTGCCCGGACCGCCGACCAGATCGAGGCCGCGTCGCAGCCAGGATGGATCGCCGATGACAATGGGCCGACAGTGCGCGAACAACCGCGGCCAGGCGCGGGCCGTGATCTCGGGGCCGATGCCGGCCACGTCGCCCAGGGTAATCAACAACCGCGGGGGGGCGCTCTTCGCCGTTTCCGTCATCAAAGGATTCTCATGAGGAGGGGACGGGGCGTGCGGCGCCGGGACTGCGCGCCAACTCCACCACCAGCCGCTCGAACAAGGCCCGCGGCGGCAGCGGACTCATGCCTTTGAGTCCCAAGTCGATTTGCAGCAGCCAATCGTACAGCTGACCGAGCCGGCGGCGGCCAAGGCGGCGCATCTGCTTTTCCGCAACGGTCCGGCCAAACGGCGGCACGCCGACTTCTTCCAGGGCGGCGACGATCGGCGTCCCCTGCACAAATAGCCGACCGGCTTGCGCCAGCCGCCGCAGCTGCATGCTGAAGGCGCCCAGGAGACGAAACGGATCTTCCCCCTGGTTGAAGAGGCGGTCCAGCAGCGTCAGCGCTTCCCCGGCCTGGCCGTCGGCGATGAGATCGAAAATCCGCCACGTGTTCTCCGCGCGGCTGGCGCCGACCAGGGCGTCCACGTCGGCGGCGTCGATGCGCTTGGCGTCGCCGACATAGGCGGCCAGCTTCGCCGTCTCCTGATCGAGCCGGCCCATCTCGCCGCCCACCAGATCGACCAGGAGCCGTGCGGCGGCGGCGACGAGCTGCTTGCCGTGTTCGGCGGCGCACCACCGGACGCACCATTCCGGCAGACGGGCCGCGGCCGGCGCCTTGCACACAATCGTCGCCTCGTCCGGCACGAGCTTGGCCAATTTTGTGTTGGACGGCCAGGTTTGCACATCCAGGACCAGGACGCCGACGGCCGAGGGCGCCGCAACGTATTTCTCCAGCAGGGCCCGCTCGCGGGTCACAAAGGGATCGGCGTCCTCGATAATCACCAGACGCCGCGGGGAGAAAATGCCGACCGCGGCCAGCTCGGTTGACACGGTGGACCAGTCCGCCTTGTCGCCGCCGTGGGACGTGACGCCGAAGCCCTCGTCGTCGGGGCCTAGTACAAGCGCCCGCAGCGCGATCAGGGCCCGGCGCTTCAGCAAGCGCTCGTCCCCGTGCAGGATGTAAACAGACCGCGGCGCTTTTTCCGATTTGCGGTCCAGGAAAGCAAGACTGTCCATGGAGGTTCCGTCGAGCCACATTACGGCGAAGCAATGGTCATCTTACCAAAGCCGCCGGTCCGCCGCGACCCACCGGGGGCGCTCAGCCTGCCTGGTTGAAGTCGCCTTGCCGGTCTTGCCCCGATCTGCTAGACCTTACGCCGGTGCGGGCCGCCGACGGGCGCTGACGCGCCCCCTGGATTCGCATCACGGGAGCGATCATGATTCCCATCGACCTCACCGGGAAAACGGCCCTCGTCACCGGCGTCGGCGACGACATGGGCTTCGCCTGGCACATCGCCAAGCACCTGCAAGCGGCCGGCGCGCGGCTTCTCTTCTCGGTCCACCCGCGCCTCATAACCATCGTCGAAAACATCCTCGAACGCGACCTCGACGCCGAGTCGCGTGTGCTGCCGTTCGGTCAGGGGAGTTTGAAGGTCGAAAAAGTGCTGCCCTGCGACGTCAGTTTCGACACGATGGACGATGTGGACGAAAAGACGCGCACCGATCGCCGCTACGTCAAGCACGGCGACTACTCCATCCAGGGCCTGGTGAAAGGCGCAGCGGCCCATTGCGGCCAGATAGACATCCTCGTCCACAGCGTCGCCTTCAGCCCGGAGATCACGAACAAGGCGATCGACACCAGCCGCAAGGCGTATCTGACCGCCTTGAGCATCAGCTCCTATTCGCTGACTGGCCTGCTGCGCGCCGCCCAGCCGCTGATGGAAAATCGGCCCGAGGGGACGGCTGCGGTGGGTCTGACGTACCTGGGCGGCGATCGGGTCGTGCCGCATTACGGCGGCGGCATGTCCACGGCCAAAGCGGCGCTGCAAATCGACGCCATGCAACTGGCCAGCAACCTCGGGCCGAAGAACATCCGCGTCAATCTCATCTCGGCGGGGCCGTACAAATCGCGGGCGGCCAGCGCTATCGGCGACATCCAGAAGATGATCGATTACGCCGCTTCGCGCTCGCCGTTGCCGCGCGGCGTCAAAGCGGAGGAAGTGGCCAACGCGGCGGTGTTTCTGTGCAGTCCGCTGGCCAGCGCGATCACCGGCGAGGTGCTGTACGTCGATTGCGGGTACAATGTGATGGGCGTCTGAGGTGCATGTCTATTTGGATTCTTCGCGTTTGCGGAAGCGCGGCATTTCCAACCGGCAGCAACCAAGATCGAGATGTTCGGCGTTCAGTGCGCCGGCAGGGGGATGAAATACATCCGGATGCAACCGGTACAGCACGAAGCGGCCCTGTTTCTCGTCCAGCACGACGCCGGCGTGCCGCAAGACGCCGAGATGGTGGGAGACGTTGACGATCTCCACGCCGAGCAGCGCGGCCAACTGGCTGACGTTGCGGGGGCCGTCGCGCAGGCAGCTGATGATCCGCAGCCGTTCCGGGTCGGCTAGCGCCCGCAGCATCCGGGCGCAGCGATTGGGTTCCAGCGCGTCCTTCATGACGAGGGCCTCACGGTCCCGAAGCGATGGTCGGATTCGTCCTCCCCCCAGAATACCCTACCGTTACGGGGCGACCAACGACATTTTTTCGCGCATGAGGAAGCGATGAAGTCCGGGCGCGAACCCTTGCCCCTCGTCCGGTCCGCCGCTTACAATTCCAGCCCGACGCGAACACGGAGGCCGACCATGGCGGAAATGAAATCGACCGGCGGCGCGGACAAGCCAAAGCTGGTGCGCAAGAGCCTGATGGTGGACCAGGCGAAGTTGGAGCAGGCGCGCAAGGCCCTGGGCGCATCGAGCGACGCCGAGGCGCTGCGGCTGGCGTTGGACCACCTGCTGTCGCATTTCCAGGGCGGTGCTCACGGCGAGGAAGAGTAATCAGCCGGAAGCCGATCCCTTTAAGCACTGATGTTGACGACCTCGGCCTTGCGGTGGACGCGCTTGAGCAGGCCCGCCAGCACGCGGCCCGGACCGATCTCGCAGAAGCGGTCGCAGCCATCGGCCAAGAGACCGCGCATCGTCTGCTCCCATTGCACCCGCTGCAAGATTTGCCGCACCAGCAAGCCGCGAATCTCTTCGGGGTCGGTGTGCGGCTTCGCATCCACGTTGGACCAGACTGGCACGCGCGGCGGGTGAATTCTCACTCCAGCGAGGGCGGCGGCCAACGTCTCGTCGGCCGGCCGCATGAACGGCGTGTGGAACGCCCCCGCGACCGCCAGCCGGATGGTGCGACCGCCCTTGGCTTCCACCGCCGTTTCGATCGCGTCGCACGCCTGCTTCGCTCCGGAAACGACGGTGTTTCCTGGACAAAGGAGATTGGCGATCTGGATAAGACCCACCTTCGCCGTCAGGTCGTCGCACAGCGCCTCGACGGCCGGCGCCTCCAGACCGAGGACGCTGACCATACCGCTCGGTGCGGCGTTCGACGCCGCTTGCATCGCCTCGCCGCGCGCCTTCACCACGCGCAGCCCGTCGGCGAAGGTCAGCGCCTCCGCAAACGCGAGCGCGGTGTATTCGCCCAGGCTGAGGCCGGCCGCGGCGACGCAATGATTGACAGCGTCCGGCTCGTCGTGCCGCAGCGCTTCGAGTGCTGCGAGACTGGCGACGTAAAGCGCCGGCTGACTCACGGCCGTCGTGTCGAGGCGTTGCTTCGGCCCATTCCAGCAGACGGCGGCGAGGTCGTAGCTGAGCAAGGCGGACGCCTCGTCGTACATGCGGCGGACGGAGGGGAATCGATCGGCCAACGCCTGGCCCATGCCAAGAGCCTGGGCGCCCTGACCGGGGAAGAGAAATGCGCTGCGGGACATGTGCGTCGTCCTGTCGCTTGCCTGTTACGCCGACTGCTCGCGAGGCATGGGAATCTTTTCCAGTTCCTTGACGATCAGGTCGTTCAGCCCGGCCCGTGCGTACTGGGCGGCGACGCCCAGAGCGTTCTTGATCGCGCGGTCGCCGGAGCTGCCGTGGCAGATGATGCAAATGCCGTCGATGCCGAGCAGCGGGGCGCCGCCGTAGGCGCTGTAGTCGTATCGGTTCATCAGCACTTGAAGCACCTGGGCCGCCTTGCCGCGCTCCGCGTCCAGGGCGCCGAGCAGCTCCTTGTGCAGCACCTGCAGGAGAAAGTCGAAGACGCCTTCACACGTCTTCAGCACGACGTTGCCCACGAAGCCGTCGCAGACCACCACATCGGCGGCCCCTCGCTGCAAGTCGCGGCCTTCGACGTTGCCGACAAAGCGGTTCTTGAGCGGACTGGCGTTAAACAGGGCGTGCGTTTCCTTGGCCAGGTCGTGCCCCTTGGCCTCCTCCGAGCCGACGTTCATCAGGCCGATGGTCGGCTGCTCGCGCTGCAGAATGCAGCGGGCGAATATGGCGCCCATCACGCCGTACTGGAACAGGTGCTCCGCCTTGGGGCTGACGTTGGCGCCGACGTCGATCATCACCGACGGCCCCTTAATCGTCGGCATGACTGTGGCGATGCCGGGCCGGCGGACGTTCTTGAGGAAGCGGCGGAGAAAGAGGCCGCCGGCCACCATCGCGCCGGTGTTGCCGGCGCTGACGATGCCGTCCACCTTCTTCTGGGCCAGGAGTTGCCAGCAGCGACTGATGGAGTTGTCGGGCTTCTTGCGGAGGGCGTCCACCGGGCTTTCTTCCATACCGACGACCTGGGAGGCGTGGAAGAACTCGATCCGATCGCGGCCAACGGCGTCGGCGGGGACGAGGGGTTCGACGCGGGCCTGGTCGCCGACGAGAACGACCCGGATGTCCGGGTCGTCGGCGACGGCCTGCACAGCGCCGGCCACAATCGGACCGGGAGCGTGGTCGCCGCCCAGGGCGTCCAGCGCGAGCTTCATGGGTTACTTCTTCTCCTCTTTTTCCGGCACGATCTCACGGTCCTGGTAGTAGCCGCAGTTGGGGCAGACGCGGTGCGGCAGGACCGGCTGTTCGCAGTGGGCGCAATATTGGATCTGCAACGGTTTGATATGCTGGTGGCTGCGCCTTTTGCCTTGGCGAGCGTGCGAGGTTCGTCGCTTGGGAACGGCCATGACTTTCGCCTTCGCGTTTCCTCTTGCCGCCCGGGGCGAATCGGGAGGGATTTCCACGTCGAAAGAGAGGTATCGTAGGGACTGCCGGCGGGTCCGTCAAGGGCCGCGGCGCAGGGGTCAGCGCTCAAAACCCGCGTCGGTCCAGACCTTGATCTGTTCGGCGCTGAGGGCGCCGTCGGGTTTCAGCCGGGCGTCGGTAAAGCCGTCGCGCTCCAGGTCCGGCAGGTACTGCATCCGCGAAAGCAGCACGCCGCGGCATGGCGCATCGGTGGACGGCGCTGTGGCCTCCGCCCTCCAGCGCTCGTTCAGCTGGTGCAAGACCGCCGGCGGAATGCAGTCGTTTTCGGACGGATAAATGTAACGGAACAGGACGAGGTGACTGAACAGCACCGGCCAGTGCGGCCCGAAGCGGTCGACCAAGCGCCGCCAATCGAGTCCCTGGCCGCAGGCGCGGATCAGATGAGCCACGTCGGCGCCGTCGAAGCGCTCGCGCTCCTGGATGAACGCCTTTTGCCAGAGCATCTCTTCGGGCGGGCACAGACGCACCGGGCCGCCGAGTACTTCCGCCTCGACGGCGTGGGCGAACCAACCGTCGTCCACGGGGCACAGGCCGTTGCCGGAGTTGTAAATCACATCGATGAAATCGGCCCCGCCGAACGCCTTAGCCAGCCAGTGCGAGAACACGACCTCGGTGCGCCAACCCGCCGCGGTAAGCGCTTTCAGGGCGCGGCCGGCGTCGGCGGAGCGCACAAACAGGTCGAGGTCCTTGGTGTGCCGCACCACGCCGGTATAGTGGGCCAAGGCGTAGGCGCCGCCGACAAGAAACGGCGGGCCGTTCTGCCGCAGGACGTCCAAGACGGATCGATAAAAGCGTAAAGTCAGCGCGTCAAGGCTGTCGTGCTGAGCAGTCGTCGTTGTCATGCGATGCTCCGGCGCCGGGGCCGTGTGTCATCCCCCGCCAAGGCGCTAGGGTCGCATTAAGCAGCCCAGCGCAGGCGTCGCACTCGCGTGCAAACAAGATGCCGGCGGCGCGCCGTTTGCTCGAAACGGGATGGGAGGATTTCCCCCATGAGCCGTACCACGCAGTCCAATGGGAACAATCGCGCCGTCGTGCGCGTCGGCGCCGTCGGCGATCTCCATTGCACCAAGGCGATGCAGGGCAAGCTGCAGCCGCTGCTCGCCCAGGCCGCCAAGGCCGCGGACGTGCTGCTCCTGTGCGGCGACCTGACGGACTATGGACTCCCGGAGGAAGCGCACGTCCTGGCCCGTGAGCTGAACACGGTCCATGTGCCGATGATCGGCGTGCTGGGCAACCACGATTATGAGTCGGGCAAACAGGACGAGGTGCGCGACATTCTCGTCGCCGCCGGCGTGGCGATGCTGGACGGCGACGCCTGTGAGATAAAAGGGATCGGTTTTGCCGGAGTCAAGGGCTTCGCCGGCGGCTTTGGCCGAGGCGTACTGGGACCCTGGGGGGAAAACGCTATCAAGGAATTCGTCCGGGAAGCGGTCAACGAAGCGCTGAAGTTGGAGGCGGCGCTGGCCCGCCTGCGCACGCCGCACCGGGTCGGCGTCTTGCACTATGCTCCCATTCGCGAGACGGTCGAGGGCGAGCCGCCGGAGATCTTTCCTTTTCTCGGCTGCAGCCGGTTGAGCGAACCGCTCTACCGCTACAAGGCGACCGCCGTCTTTCACGGTCACGCCCACCGCGGATCGCCGGAGGGAAAGATCGGCGAAACCATCCCCGTCTACAACGTCGCGCTGCCCTTGCTGCAACGGCGTTTCCCGGACGCGCCGCCTTGCCGCGTGTTCGAGGTGGGCGTCACGGAGACGGGCCAGGAGGCGCTCCCGGCAGCAAATCTTGGATGAGCGCGAATACATCCGTTCGCCAGTAATCCGTATGGGCCTTGATGTACCCGGCTGGCAATGGCATGTTCGTCGGCCGGTCCACGTCCTTCTGGCCGTTGATCTGCGTTCCCACGTAGTCGTCGATTCGGAACAGGTTCACCCATCGGCCGAAGGCGGCGCCGAGGATGGCGCCGCCCGGCAGCGGCGGGTACTGAGTCGGGAAATAGAACTGATAGAGATGGGTATAGGGCGAGCCGAACGTCGCCAGCTGGCAGTTTTCCGCGCGGAGTCCGGCTTGTTGCAGTGCGGCCTGGCAGGCCGGGAGCTGCAGTGAATTGAGCGCGATGACGGTCCCCTGGCTGTGCGCGATCACGAGAAGGCGCACAGGCTTTCCCTGGGCCACGGCGTATTGCAAGACCGACTGGAAGCGATGGTTAATGCGCTCGCGGACGACGAATCGGCTGCCCTTGGTGCGGAAATGGTTGATTACATCCATAACGACGTGCATGACGTTGCGCAACGGTCCGGGAACCAGGTGGACGGCTGCGATGCCGCCGATCAGGACGAACCAGACGGCGAACACGGCCCAGGCGTTGGGAAGCGGCCATTCAAAGTGCTGGTAGAACGGGATGATGACAAGGAAGATGAAGAAGAGAAACGAAATCGCCAATAAGCAGCAAGCGACGGCCGCGGCCACGATCAGCCGGGGCACCTGCTGCAGCGGCCAACCGGACGGCTTGTGGCGGCCCGACCAGACGACGCGGCGAATCAGCACGACCGCGGCGACAATCGTCAGAAGGACGATGCCGGCGATCTGGAAAGTGAAATACTCATACCGATCGTTCCAGTAGGGTGCGGCGTCCTTGTTCGTCTGCCGCATGGTGACGGCCCCCATGATGATCAGGTCCAGCACTGAGGCGACGAGGACCCACAGAAGCGTTTGCAGGACGCCGGCCAAATAGGCGCCGGCGAGCGCCTGCCGCAGGTCCTTCCGGCCCGCTAGCCATGCGATCGCCAGGGGAAGCAGCGCCATTAGCAGGAATATCGCGATGATCCAGAGGACGTAGTCGGCCGCCAATTCCGCAAGGGCCGGGTAAAACTCCGCTTGGCCGACGTCCTGGACGATCGCATACTCGGAATGGACGGGCTGATACAGAAATTGCGAGACGACGCCGTCCGGTTGCGTCAAAACGAGCAATGAAACGACGACGGCAAGGGCGCCCACCACGGCCAGCGACATCCACGGCGGAGCGGTGAAAAACAAGCTGCCGCGCGTGCGTCCAGCGGCGGCCAGACCGACGACGACCGCCGCCAATCCGACGACGCCGAAGACCGCGGGAGCGGCCGGGGCGGCGTGCATATCAATGGGCCAGCCAAAGTACCGCAGCCACTCCGCCCCCACGCAGACAAGCGAATAAACGGTCGCCACCATGTAAAGCGCGAACATCGGCCCGCGCAGCAGAAAGGCGGCGTTCTTCAGCCTCATGCGGAGAAACGCCGCCAGAGCGCTGGGTTGATCGGATGCCTGATCGGCGATATAGCGGACGCTGAATATCAGATTGTAGACGCCCCACAACAGGGGAATCAGCCCCTTGCGGATGCGCGACAGGTCGGCCCAGAAAACCTCGGCGTACAGCACCTCGGCGGCGCCGACGCGATCGCGGCGCGTGAAAACGGGAAAGGTCTTGCGGCCCTCGTCTGGAAGCCGGGCCTCATGGAATTCGTCGGAGGGTTGGCGCGTCGGATCCTGCACCGCTGTAATGACAGGAGCGACGGCGGCGATCATGTCCGAGGGCTCGGTTTCGCCGACGCCGTGGACCAGGATCACCACCCAGCGTTCGTCGGCGGGGGCCGGCGTATCCGTCATGGGCGCCTCGCGTTAGCAGGTTGGTGGATCTCAGTCGATCTTGCGCGCCGGCGGCGGTTTCGCTGAATCGCCCGGCTTGCGCTGGATCACGACTCCCAGATGGGCATGGGGGTCCGGCTTTTCCGTTGTGCCCTCGTCGTCATGCCAGCGCCGGTCGAATTCCTTGATGGGCAGGAAGCCGCGACGGCCAGGAAGCACGGGGTCTTCAAAGTAGAAATTACTTTCATCGTAGCCGATGACGACGACGTAATGGCCATTGTCGTCGCGGTAGTACGTCTGCGGATCGCCGTAAGCCTGGATGGAAACGATGATCGGCGCTCCTTCGTCCAGATGCTTGCGCAGCTCGTCGAAGGTCATGCCGTGATGAATCTCCGCTGCCAGACCAAGCTGGCGGGCCATTTTGAGGATCTCATAGACGTTCGTTCCGTTCTCCTCGTTCGTTCCGAGCTTTTTCTTGTACTCGTCCAGGTCGTCGGGGCCGACGCCGAAATAGGAGCAGACTGCCATGAGGGCCGCCGCTCCACAGGAATAGTCGTCGTGCTGCTGCACGCCGGGCACGTCCACCTTGACGGCGCCGGCCGGCACGCCGCGAGTCAGCGGCCGGGTCGGCGCCTCAGTCGGCTTTACCGGTTTGGCGGGAAGCGGAAAATCGTCGCTGCGAAACGGGGCCGCGGGCAGGCCGGCGGAGTCAGCCAGATCGCCGGTCGGGTAATCGGCCCAACCATAGCGCACGGCGACCGGATGCGGCACGCGCTGGCTGGAGACGACTACGGCGTCGCCGCGCACCACGGCGTCGGCCTTGACGAATCGGCGATCGTCGCCGGCGACGGTGAAGCCGCGCACGGCGCCGTCAGCCGGTGTTAGGCCCCCCGCAGCGCCGCTGAATTGCACGACGACTGTATTGTTTTCCACCTTGACGGATTCGTAAACTGGTCCAGTATATGACGCCTTTTCGCCGTATGCGATCACCCCGGCGGCCAGGGCGAGACGATCGCCGGTCGAGGCTTTGTCCGGTGGATGGACGTCGTCGCACGCGCCTAGATCGGCCGCGACGACCAGGGCGCACCGCGGCAACGTGCGGCTGACGCGGGCCTGGGCCTCGCGCACCTCGGCCCAGGCGCCGTCGCTGGTTCCGCCCTGCGGCCGGCCGGCGGGAGCCAGCTGCACAATTAGAAAGGGGAAATCTCCCACTTTCCACGCCGCCCGCCACGAATCGATCACGGCCGTCAGCAACGCTTCATGACGTCCCGGCTGGGGCGTATCCGATTCGCCCTGATACCAGCAGACGCCGCGGATCGCGTATGGTTGCAGTGGGGCGATCATGCCGTTGTACAGACCGGCGGGTCGGTCCCATTCTTTGAACGGATTCTCCGGCGGATGACTGATCGGAGCATCTTTCCCCGCGGCGACGGCTTTTCGCACCTGCCCCCGATAATCATCCAAATAGCGTTCCACGAGGCCAGCGTATTCCTTCTCCGCCTCGTCATATTTTTGAACGATCTCTTTCGTCTTCGGATCGCGCTCCAGCGTGCAGCGGTCCGCCCAACAATCGGCTGTGGCCGTGCTGGTCGTCGCCTGAATGACGCCGACGGGAACGCCGAGTTTCCGCCGCAGGTCGCGGCCGAAGAAGTACGCCACGGCGGAGAAGTTGGCGGCCGTGTCCGGTGTACATGCTTGCCATGCCCCTTGAGCCTCGGGCTGCGGCGTCGGCTTATCGGCGCAGCGCACCTGGAAGAAGCGGAGATGGGCGTCCTTGGCGTCGCGCATCACGTCGGCGCCGTTGACGGCGAGATGAAGCGGCCAGTCCATGTTCATCTGGCCGGCGCATAGCCAGACCTCGCCGACGTACACGTCTTTCAAATGAAGGACATTGTCGCCGTGGATCGTCATCTCAAAGGGCCCGCCGGCTCGCAGATCGCTGAGCCAGATGGTCCATGCGCCGTCCTTCGCCGTGGTTTCGGCGTCGTGGCCCTGGAACGAAACAGTCACTTTCTCGCCCGGATCGGCCGCGCCCCAGACCAGGGCCTTCCCCTGCTGCAGCACCATGCCGTCGGAAATGAGCGGGTTCGGCTTAACCGCGGCCGAAGCCGGGCCGGCCAGCGCGATGAAGAGAACGAGCAGGAGCGCGAACGGGCGGCGCATAACGGACTCCAAGAATCTACTTCTTTGCATAGCCGATCAGCACGTCCAGCTGCCGCGACAGCTCTTGCAGCGCATCCGGCAACGGCTGGGCGCCGAGACTAACCTCCGTGATGAGATAATCGTCGAAGCCGACCTCGGCGAGCTGGCGCATGACGGCCGGCCAGTTGACGCTGCCGTGGAACAGCGGCGTGAAGCCGTCGTAGGTGCCGAAGTGGTCGGACGGGCCCCGTTTGAAATCCTTGACATGAATTCCGACGATCGGTTTGCCGCCGAGAATGCGAATCCATTGCTCCGGATGGCCGAACACCACGACGTTGCCGATGTCGAACCAGATGCCGACGGCCGTGCTGTCCACCTCGGCGATCAGCCGCTGGAACTCTAGCGGACTCATCAGAAACTTGTTCCACACGTTCTCCAAACCGAGCCGCAGATGCGTGGACTCCGCTTTTCCCTTGAGCGCTTGCAATCCGTCGAAAGCGTACTTCCAGCAATCGTCATAGGGAATAGCGGAGGTAAGCTGGCCGGGATGGATGAGAATCGTCTGGACGCCAAGCACGGCGGCGATTTCCAGAACGTGCCGTGCGTCGTCCATGCCGCGTTTGCGGTCGGCTTCGTCCTCGCGGAAGAAGGTGATGCCGCCGTAGAGCGAATGCGGCTCGACGCCGGCGTCGCGGCAAGCCTTGGCCAGCGCGTCAACGTCGGCGTCCGGCGTCCGGAGCGTCAGCTCGCCGACGGGCTGAACGCCGAGCTGAATGCCGTCAAAACCGGATTTCTTGAGGAGATCAAGCTGTTTTATCAGCGTTTGGCCTTGCGGCGTCGGCAGCGTGGCCCGCATGATGCTTTTTTTCACGGCGAAATCCTGTAGGCCCAGCAAGGAAGCGTCCGACACGCAACATACCCGGAGCTGGAACGGCGTGCAACAGCCGGGATGCGATTCGTCAGGCGCCAGCAGCAGGCGCCGTCGCCGGTTGCGGCGCAGCGTGGACCGCCGACGCCGCCCGGCGCGGCTGGAGCAGCTTTGCGACCAGCCCGGTCCAGCCCGTTTGATGCGAAGCCCCCAAGCCGCGCCCGTCGTCGCCGTGGAAATACTCGAAAAACAGCAGGTGATCGCGGAAATGCGGATCATTCTGCATCTTTTCGCAAGGGCCGAAGACGGGCCGCCGACCATCGGCGCCGCGCCGGAAAATGCGCGTCAAGCGACCGGCCAAGTCGCTTGCGATCTCATTGAGCGTGAGCAGTCGACCCGAGCCGGTCGGGCATTCCACTTTGAAATCGTCGCCGTAGTAGTGGTGGAACTTCTGCAACGACTCGATGATGAGGTAGTTGATCGGAAACCAGACGGGCCCGCGCCAGTTCGAGTTGCCGCCGAACACGCCGGAATCCGAATCACCCGGCACGTAACGAACCGTTTGAACGCCGCCGCCAGTGCGCAAAGTGTACGGCTCGTCCCGGTGCCGCCTGGACAGGGCGCGGACGCCGTGGTCCGATAAGAACTCCGTTTCATCCAGCATTCGATACAGCAGGCGCTTCATGCGATGGCCGCGCAGCAGCGACAGCAGCCGGCGTTCGCCGCGGCCCGGCTCGTGCCAGCGCGAAACCAGCGCGGCCAGCTCCGGCCGGTTTTTCAGCACCCAGCGCAAACGGCGGCGGAAATCGGGCAGCCGGGCCAACAATTCCGGCTCCAACGTTTCGACAGCGAATAGCGGGATCAGTCCGACGATGGAGCGGAGCTTGAGCCGGATCATCCGGCTGTCGGGCAGGTTCAGCTGGTCGTAGTAGAACTCGTCGGCGTCGTCCCACAGGCTGCATTCGCCGCTGCGCCTGCCGCCGTGGCCGTCGCCGATGTTCGTCATTGCCTGGGCGATGCCCAGAAAATGCTCGAAGAATTTCGTGGCGATGTCTTCGTAGACCGGATTGTGCAGCGCCAGCTCCAGGGCGATGCGCATGAGGCTGAGGCAATACATGGCCATCCAGCTGGTGCCGTCGGCCTGGTTGATGAAGCCGCCCGTCGGCAGCGGGTCGCTGCGGTTGAATACGCCGATGTTGTCCAGGCCGAGAAAGCCGCCCTGGAAGATGTTTCGGCCCTGGGCGTCCTTGCGGTTGACCCACCAGGTGAAATTCAGCATCAGCTTGTGGAACACGCGCTCCAGAAAGGCAAGATCGCCGGCGTGGCCGCAGCGCCGGCGATCGATCTGGTAGACGCGCCAGGCCGCCCAGGCGTGGACCGGCGGGTTGACGTCGCCGAACGACCATTCGTAAGCCGGCAGCTGCGCGTTAGGGTGCATGTACCATTCGCGCGTCAGCAGGATGAGCTGAGCCTTGGCGAATTCCGGGTCGATGAGCGCGAACGGTATGCAGTGAAAGGCGAGGTCCCAGGCCGCGTACCAGGGGTATTCCCACTTGTCGGGCATCGACAAAACGTCGGCGTTGTTGAGATGGGTCCAGTTCGCGTTGCGGCCGCGAGGGCGGTCGGTCGGCGGCGCCGGCTGCGCGGGGTCGCCCTGTAACCATTGCAGCACGTCGTAATAATAAAACTGCTTCGACCAGATCATGCCCGCCAGCGCTTGTCGCTGAATCATGCGCGCGTCCGCGTCGGCAATGCCGGTCTGCAGATCGGCCCAGAAAGCGTCCGCCTCACCGCGGCGCTGCTGCATTATGTCGTCGAACGCCTCGAACGGATCAGCGGTCGGAGCGTTCGTCAGCCGCAGCCGGATGCTCACGGAACCGCCGGCGGCGATCGTCCGCATGAAATGCCCTGCGACTTTTGTGCCCTGCTGGTCCGGATTCACCGCGTCGCGCCGGCCCTGGACGACGTAGTCGTGAAAAGCGTCTTTGTAATAACCCTTTTCTCCGTTGACGCCGAAGAGCCGGGCGGCGTTGGTTTCGTTGTCGCAGAAGAGCAGCTCCGATTCATCCTCAAAGTAAAGCGTGTAAATCCCCAATTCCGCATGGCTGGCCTGGATCGCCCGAGGACCGATGGCCGCCAGGTGCGGCTTGACGGCGCCCCGTTTCCAGGACCAGGTGTTGCGGAACCACAACAGCGGCAGCAGGTGCAGAACGGCGTCCTCCGGTCCGCGATTGTGAGCCGTCGCCTGCATCAGTAAATCGTCGGGCGACGCTCGGGCGTACTCCACGAACACGTCGAAATAACGGTCCTCGTCAAAAACCCCTGTGTCGAGCAGTTCGAACTCCGGCTGGGTCCGATCGCGAGTGCGGTTCACCTCAGTCAGCTCGGCGTAAGGGAACGCCCGCTGCGGATACTTGTAGAGCATCTTCAGATAGGAGTGCGTCGGCACGGCGTCGAGGTAGTAGTACAGCTCCTTGACGTCCTCGCCGTGATTGCCCTCGGCGTTGGCGAGGCCGAAGTAGCGCTCCTTGAGAATGGGATCGCGGCCGTTCCACAGGGCCAGGGCCAGGCACAGACGCTGCTGATCGTCGCTGAAACCGGCGATGCCGTCTTCGCCCCAGCGATAGGCCCGGCTGCGCGCCTGCTCGTGAGGAAAGTAGCCCCAGGCGTCGCCGTCGGCGCTGTAGTCTTCGCGCACCGTGCCCCATTGACGGTCGCTGAGATACGGTCCCCAGCGCCGCCACGACTGCCGACCGAGACGGTCCTCCTCCAGCCGCTGCTGTTCGTCGTTCATGGGAATTTTCTCCGCCTGCGGCGTATTGTACACCAGGAACTGCCGCCGCGAGGAGCCGGCTAGA
>DATKHW010000544.1:0-8775 GCA_035546275.1 Gemmataceae bacterium | reverse complement strand
CGTTGTGCCGCTCCTGGCGGTCGGCGCGGCGGCCGCCCTGAGCCGGCGGTGGGCTCCGTCGCCGCTCACCTTGCTGGCGACGGCTGCCCGCTTCTCCTACGCCCTCGTCCCTCTCGGGTTCAGCATGTGGATCGCGCACTGCAGCTACCACTTCCTGACGAGCTGCGACGTTGCCATCCCTGTGACGCAGCGATTCTTGATGGACCTAGGATGTACGGGGCTTGGACAACCGCACTGGATCGCCTCCTGCTGCCGGCCCATCGCCGATTGGTTGCCGCGGCTCGAAATTCTTTTCCTCGACATCGGACTATTGCTGTCGCTCTACGCGGGTTACCGCATCGCCCAATCGCAGACGCCCCGGCTCATGCAGATCCTGAAAGCCCTCTCGCCATGGGCCGTCCTGATGGTCGTCCTGTTCGCCGCGGGCGTGTGGATCGTCCTCCAACCAATGCAGATGCGAGGCGCGTCTTGAAAACGGCATCGACCATGAACGCGGCGCGGCGCTTCCTGGGATTGTCGATATTTTGCATCCTGGTCGCGCGACTCTCCGATCTGCGTGCGGACGGCGGGGCCATGCGCCTGTCGGAGCGGGCGGGCGGCTATTGGATCACCGTCTTCACCGACCCCACGCCGCTGCGGGGCGGCCCCGTGGACGTCAGTGTGTTCGTGCAGGACGCGGACACCGGGGAACTGGCGCCTGGGGTGCGAATAACGGTGCAAGCGGCGCCGCGGGGCAGACCGCGCGAGGCCGTCCGTCATGACGCGACGGTGGAGGCGGCGACGAACAAGCTGTTCCGGTCGGCCATTTTCGATTTGCCGGAGTCTGGTTGGTGGGAATTCGAGGCGGCCGTCGATGGCGAGCGAGGCCGGGCGCAGGTGCGGTTTGAAGCGGAAGCCGCCGACCCTCCTCCGAGTTGGCAGGCGATGGCGCCTTGGGTCGGCTGGCCAGCCCTGGCGATTGTTCTGTTCGCGGTCCATCAAATGATGGTCCGGCGGAAGGCGCGGTCAGACGCCTTGATGGCGCCATCACCTAGCCGCGACGCAGCGGAACCGCGCGCATACAAAGGCGGCCAGGGTGCGGGCCTGCCCGCGTCGGCAAATTCGAGTCCCCTTCCGCCGGCCGCGGAATGTGCCAGGAGCAGTTGATTGGCGCCAACGCGGGCGTCCGGTGGGGCGATCCGGGAGCGGCTCGATAGGCGCATGCGCCAACACATGCGCATCGTCAAGGAGAATCGAGATCGCGCAAACGCCTTGTTTGCAGCCTGGCCGCGCGGGTCTACGTCATGGCCCAGCGGAGGCCGACCGCCCGACCACTTCCCTTTGCGACGCGTGGCCGCGATCTTGTCCCGGGTCTGCTCCGTAATGATCTCCCGCTCAAACTGCGCGAAGGACAACAGCACGTTCAGCATCAGGCGGCCCATCGACGTCGCGGTGGCCAAAGTGCCACTCCGATGGCCAGCGGAATGCCACGTTCGTTGCCGTCCGGCCCCAAAATGTCCTAAATCCCCCCGGCGACAGCCGACCGGACGGTCCTGGCACGGTCGTTGCTAACCCTCCCCCCGCCAGGCGTCAGTCGTGCCATCGCAGGCCCTGGCAAGCGCAAATGCGCTACCGCCGTCGGCTGGACGGCGAGCCAGGCGGCACGGCGATTTGCCGAGACAAGCCCCGGTGAGTTGTGGACCGGCCATGAGACATACGGGCCATCTGCGGGCCGTCGGTTACGCGGACACGGATCGGGCCGATCAGGTCCGCGCTCATGTCGCACAGCTCGCGGCCAACCACTGTATCGAAATGCTGGATTCGGCCGTCGCCGTGCGCTACCCCGACGGCTCCTTCACGCTGGATGGAGAGCCATTCGTCGCCGTCGCCGCCGCCGCGCGGCGCGGCCTCCTTGGTAGCAACCATATCTCATAATCCGGAGAGCATCCAATGAGTAAGCATCCGACTGTCGTGGATTACATCGTCCAACGGCTCGCGCGCGAGGGAATCACTGATTGCTTCGGCGTCGCGGGGGATTTCGCATTCAAGGTCGACGATGCCGTTGTCCGGAGCGAGAGGATTCGCTGGATTGGCTGTTCGAATGAACTGGACGCGGCATATGCGGCCGATGGGTACGCGCGCATGCGAGGTTGCTCGATGCTGTGTACCACCTACGCCGTCGGCGAGTTGTCCGCGCTCAACGGCGTGATGGGGGCCAAGGCTGAGCGATCGTGCGTCTTCCACGTCGTCGGTATGCCGACGATGCGCAATCAGCGGGTCGGCAAGATCATTCACCACACGCTCGGCGACGGGATATTCCAGAACTTCGCGAACATCTCGGCGCAGGCGGCGTGCGTTTCGGCGGTCATCACTCCCGACAACTGCGCCCACGAGATGGAGCGACTGATCGCCACGGCTCGGGCGGAGAGCCGTCCCGCCTACATCCTCGTCGCGGGGGACTTCGCCATTACGCCGGTCGCGGCCGCCGACCCGACCCCGTATCCAAAACCCGCCAGCGGCCCCGACCTCGCCAAGGCCGCCCAGGCAATCACGGAGCGGATTCAAGCCGCACGATCCGTGGCCGTGCTCCCCGCCTACACCGTCTCGCGGTTCAAGCTGCAACGAAGCTTGCAGGCGCTCATCGAGGCGCTCGGCTGCCCCTTCGCTGTGACGCCGATGGAGAAGGGCGTCCTCTCCGAGACGCACGCTCAGTTCGCTGGAATGTATATGGGAGGCGGATCGTCGCCGGGCGTGTTGGAGGCGGTAGAGGCTGCCGATCTGGTCGTTGACGCCGGCGGAGTCAACTTCAACGAGATCAACACGGGCGCCTATTCGAGCCGGCTTTCGCCTGAGAAGCTCATTACCATCGAGGTTGACCACGTCCGGATTGGCAACCGAATCTTCAACCCTGTCCAGATGGGCGATCTCTTCGAACTGCTGGTCAAGTCGGCGCCCAAGAAATTCGGATACTCTGCACCACGCAGACAGGCTCCCGCGAAACCGGGCGGCAAGCCGAGCGACCCGATCACCGCGGCGACCCTGTATCCCCGCTACCGAGACTTTTTCAAGCCAAAGGATTTGATCGTCCTGGAGAGCGGCAGCTCGAATTCAGGGACCTTCCCACTCCCCCTTCCCGACGGCGCGGAGGTGCAGACCGCGCCGCTCTGGGGCTCGATCGGCTGGGCCACCGGGGCGGCGCTGGGAGCTGCGCTGGCCGATCCATCGCGACGAACCATCCTCTTGACAGGCGAAGGTTCGCACCAGCTGACGGCCACCGCCGTCGGCACCATGGGACGCTACGGGCTTAAGCCGATCATTTTCGTCCTCAACAACGAGGGCTACATGGTCGAGCGGGCGCTCGAGGCGGATCCGAATTGCATCTACAACGACCTCGCCCCCTGGAACTATCATGCGCTTCCCGCCGCCCTGGGCTGCCAGGGTTGGTTCACGGCAAAGGTCAGCACGCTCGGTGAACTCGACGCCGCGCTGGCCAGGGCCGCCAAGGGTGATTCAGCGTGCTACATCGAGGTGGTCGGCGGCAAGACGGACTACCCTGCGGGACTAGCAGCGGCCCATGGTCGCCTCGAGGCCCTATACGCCGACGTTTAGAGCGCCCGACATTTGCAAAGGATCTGAGTCTCGGCGATCGGCGTTGCACTCCGCCGGGAGGCGGCCGGTATGTCATCACATACCGGCCGCATCAAGTTGACCAGTCGGCAAAGCCGATACAACCGATGCCGTCCGTAGTTTTCGGAGGAGCCGTCATGCCTGCGCAGTCCGCGTGCCTTTCCGGAGCGAACCGGCTGCGCCGCGCCCTCCGGTCGCTCTCCCCCGCAGCCGCCCTGGGTTGCCTGCTCGCGCTGGCCGCGGCCGGGGGCTGCCGCCATGACCGGGTTGTATATGAAGACGGGCTGGCCGCGCACGTCCTGCCGCCGCCGGGGGTCGCCGCCGCCCCGGCGGGGGACGCCGCCGGCCCCCCGGAAATGACGCCTTCTCGACTGCCCGAAGCTGCCAAAGCGAATCCGCCGGCGCCGACCGGGGACGCTGCGCCGCCCGCGACGCTGACCGCCGACGGCGCCGCCTGCCAGGCGATGTCCCTTTCGGAGGCGATCGCGACGGCGTTCCGGCTGCAGCCGCGGCTGCGCGTTTACCTGGAAGGCGTCGAGCAAGCCCGCGGCGGCCAGCAGACCGCCTTCGCACCGTTCCTGCCGTCGGCCGGCGTCGGGTATCACGTGGGCGGATTCAACCTCAACGCCGGCGGCGAGGGCCTCCCCGTCTCGGGCAGTCCCCTCCCCGTCGCTTTCCTGCCGCCCAGCGGCGTGGTGCCGATCCCGCTGAACATCGACTCGAGCTACGAGCTGGCCGAGCTGCGGCTGCAGTGGATTCTGGCGGACTTCGGGCGGCGGCTGGGCCGCTACCGGCAGGCGGAGATCGCCGTGGACGTGGCCCAGCTGCAGACCGAGCGGGCGTACCAGACGACGGCCGACGAGGTCGCGACCGCCTACTACCAGGTGTTGCGCACCGCCGCCCTGCGGCGCATCGCCGAGGAGGCGGTCCGCCGCGCCGAGGACGACCTGGAACTGGCCCGGAAGCTGCAAAAGGGCGACGTCATCCTGCGCGAGAACGTGCTGCGTAACGAGGTGGAACTGGCCAAGGCCCGGCACGAACTCGACGCCGCGGAGGCCGCCGCCGGGGTGGCCGGGTCGGCGCTCAACCTCGCTATCGGTCTGAACGTCAGCGCGCCGCCGGCCGTGGCTGACGTCGCCCGCGCGCCGGGGCTGGACCGATCGCTGGCCGACTGCCTGCAGACGGCCGTGGACCGCCGGCGCGAGCTGCGCGTGGCCCGCGCCGGCGTCGAGGCCGCCCAGGAGGGGGTGCGGGCGGCGCGGGCCGATTTCGCCCCTCTCGTCGTGGCCGAGGGCAACGTGACCGATTTCCAACAAGCCAGTCCGCGCGACCACGCCGACATCGCCCTGGCCAAGATCTCGCTGGCGTGGGGCCTGTTCGAGGGCGGCAAGCGCGTCGGCGAGCTGCGCGCCGCCGCCGCCAAGGTTGGGTCGGCCGCCGCCGAGGCCGAGTCGGTCGCGGACCTCATCGCCTTCCAGGTCAACGAAGCGTACCGATTGGCCGTCGCCGCGCGCAAGGGGATCGACCAGGCCCGGCCGGCCGTGGATCAGGCCGCGGAGGCGTACCGTCTGGTACGATCCCGATACAAAGAAGGGGAGGCGACGCCGTCGGATGTCATCGACGCCGACACGGCGCTCGTCCGCGCCCAGCAAAGCTATTTCAACTCCGTCTACGATTATTTGACGGCGTTGGCGCGGCTTGATTACGCCATGGGGACCAGTCCGACGCCGGACTCTCCGCCGGCCGACGGCGCCTGCACGACCCAATGCACCACGACGACGCACCAGGAGCCTGGCCATGACCGAACCGATCTCGGCGCCCGTGACGGCCTCACTGCCCCCGACCGCTGACGCGGCCCGGCCCGCCCCGGCGCCGCCCCGTCCCCCCTGGCATCGCCGCCTCGTCTGGCCGGCCGTCCTGCTGGCCGCGGCCGTCGTCCTGGGCGTCCTGTTCCTCATCTGGGGCGTCGGGCGCCTCACCAGCTCGGAAACCGACGACGCCTTCGTTGAGGCCCACATCGTCAACGTGGCCCCGGAAATGGTTTCCGGCCACATCGTCCGCTTCCTGGTCGAGGAGAACGACCGCGTCGAGCAGGGCCAGCCGCTGTGCGAGATCGACCCAACCCACTACCAGGACCAGGTCGATGCTGCCCAGAGCCAGGTGGACGCCGCCCAGGCGCAGCTCGACCGGCTCAAGGAGGAGGTGCCGATCCAGATCAAGATCGCCGAGAGAACGCAGGACGCCGCGGAAGCCGAGCACAAGAAGGCCAAGGAAGCCCAGCTGCTCACGAAGGATGAGGTCGCGAAAGGCATCGACGAAGCCAAAGCCGCGCTGGCCGCGGCCCAGGCCGACCAGACGCTGGCCCAGGCCGACTACGACCGCTACACGAACCTTTTCAAGGACGAAGCGGCCACGAAACAGAAGGCGCAGCAGGCGGAGCGGGCGCGCGACGCCGCCAACGCCCAGGTCGATTTGGCCCGCGCCAAGCTCGACCTGACGCTGGCCGAGCAGCGGAAGAACGACGTGGCCGACCGCGAAGTTGAGGTCGCCTTCACCGCGACGCGGAAGGCGGAACGGAACGTGGCCCTGGCCATGACGGGCGACGCCCAGATCCACGAAGCCGAACAGCAACTGGCCGTGAGGAAGGCTGCGCTCGACGACGCCAAACATCAGCAGGGGTACACGACCCTCCTCGCCCCGTTTCCCGGCGTGGTGGTCAAGCGCTACCGCAACCTGGGCGACTTCGCCTCGCCCGGCGTGGCCGTTCTCAGCATGTACAATCCGGATCTGCTTTACGTCACCGCCTATCTGGAGGAGGACCGGCTGCCCGGCGTCGCCCGCGGCAACGCAGTTCGCATCGACTTGGACGCCGTTTCCGGGCCGTTCCAGGGTCGCGTGGTCTGGATCGACAAATCGACCGGGGCCGAGTTCGCGCTGATGCCGCGGAACGTGGTCTCCGGCGAGTTCACGCGGGTGGTGCAGCGTGTGCCGGTCCGCATCCAAATCGAGAAGGACGACCGCTGGCCGCTGCTGCGGGCCGGCCTGTCGGCGCGTGTGAGCATCGCTCATGGCAAGGGAGACGCCACATGGGCCGACAAGGCGGCGCGCGAGATGGCGGAACTGGAGGCGCAGTACAATCTGCCCGAACCGGCGAACGCCCCGCCCGCATCGGGGGACTCGAAATGACCACCGCGCTCGCCGCCCCCGCCGCCGAGCCGGCCGCGCCGGTCCGCCTCGAACGGCGTCACTGGCTCGCGGCTCTGGCAATGCTGTTCGTCCTGTTCGCGCCCTACCAGACGCTGGTGCAAACGGTCACCACCGACGACGCCGTGCGCAAGGGCGTCAACGTCGATGATTATGACATGACTTGGGTGCAGGTCGCTTACGGCGTCGGTATCCTTTACGGCGTGTTCACGGCGTTGTGGCTGTCGGCCCGGATCGGCAGCCGCAACACGATCCTGCTCGGCCTGATCGGCTTCGCGCTGGGCAACCTGCTGTGCGGTGCGGCGGGCGGGCTGGTCAGCCTGGCGGTGGGCCGCTTCGTGGACGGCTTCGGCAAGATGCTGGTGATGGGCATCGGCCGGGCCACGCTCTACAAGCAATTCGATCGGGCGCTGCTGGTCGCCATCGGCTTCTACGGAGTTTTCGCCTACTCGACGCGCTACTTCACGCCGCTGGTCATGGCGGAAATCGACGTGTGGCTGTCCTGGCGGTGGATGTACTGGTTCTACATCCCGGCCGCGCTGCTGGCGATGTGGCTCGTCTCGCGGTACTTCCGCCCCGATCGGCCGCCGAAGCCGATGCGCCTCCCCATCGACTGGTTCGCCGTCACGCTCTTCACGGCCTGGGTGGTCGCGATCACGTTCGCCTTCAGCTGGTACCGCAAGTGGGGCGGCTGGACGTCGAACGCCTTCGTGGCGACCGTCCTCCTCTGCTTCCTGCTGCCCGTGATTCTGGTGGTCTGGCTCGGGTCCGGATTCAGCCCCGACGAGCACCTCAAGCGGCTCACGCGGACGCGCGTCTACGTCCTGGCCATGATGACCCGCGGCCTGATGCTGGTACACATCGTGGCCGTGCTGACGATCGTGGGGACGTACGCCACGGAGCTGCGCGGCTACCCGCGGACCACGGCGGGCTGGCTGACGGTCCCGCCGGCGCTGACGATGAGCGTGACCTCGCTGGTGACGACCTGGTTCCAGCGGCGAAGACTGCGGCACCTTTGGCTGGTCGTGGGCATGGCGGGGGCGGCCGCCTGCATTTGGCAGCTGTCGTCGCTGGACAACTTCACGCCCAAGGAGCACATCGCCGGCCTGCTGGCGTGCTGGGGCGCCTTCGTCGGCCTGATCCCGCCGGCCTTCCTGACCGACGAAGTCGAGGGGATTGAGCGGCGGGACGCGCTCTACGGCGGCGCCCTGGCGGTCGTCGGCCTGGTCGTGCCGATCCTCACCGTACCGACGGCGACGGGCACGATGATCAAGGTCGGCGCCGACCGCGCCCAAGACGTCTACCGCCTCAACCTGAGCACGAACCGCCCCGCGGTGTCCGAAGCAGGGAGTCGGGTCGCCGACTACTACGAGCAGCACGGCCTGAGCGGGCCGGAACTGCAGGAGGAAACCGGGCATGTGCTGGGCGGGTTCGCCGCGGTCGAGAGCACCGCCTGGGGCTTCCGGTGGGGCCTGCGCTTCCTGAGCCTGATGATGCTGGCGCTGGGGCTGCCGGTCGCGCTGCTGCTGTGGCGGTCGGCCAGGGGATTACGCGCACCGCCGGGGGCGGGCTACACCTGAGTCGGCCAGTCTTTGCACAAACAACAGGCCGCTTACACAAGAAGTCATTTTGGCAGACGCCGAAACGACAGGGGCCGGTCGGGCGGTATCGCCTAACCGGCCCCCTTCCGTCGCTCCCATCTGCCGTGCTTCAGAGGGGCGGCCAGCGGCCGTCCAGCCCGTCCCGTTCGCTCCGCCGCACCTCGCTCTCTGGCAGGCCGAAGCGGCGGTGGATGTGCTCGCGGGACTCCGCGACCGTCATGTCCATGTCCTGGGCGATGACCAGCAGGCGGAAGATTCCCCGGCGACGCGGCTCCGCGAGCGCTTCGTACTGGGGTATGGCCGGCATGATGGCGGCCATCCCAGCGAAGCACTGGGAGGTATCTGGCCAATTGAGCCGGTCGCG
>DATKHW010000543.1:0-2776 GCA_035546275.1 Gemmataceae bacterium | reverse complement strand
TTGTGCTGTTCACGAGCGGCTCGGAGAAGACGCCCAAGGCCGTGCCCCTGACCCACTCGAACATCCTCAGCAATCAGCGCAGCGGCCTGTCGGTCCTCGGCCTGAAGCGCCGGGATTCGATGCTTGGCTTCCTGCCCGCTTTCCACAGCTTCGGCATGAGCGTGACCTGCCTGCTGCCGCTCGGGAGCGGCCTGCGCATCGTCCACCACCCCGACCCGACCGACGCGGCCGGCCTGGTCGCCAAGATCGCGGCGTACCGGCCGACGGTGCTGGTCGGGACGCCGACGTTCCTGAGTCACATCATCGACCGCGCCCGGCCGGGCGACCTCGATTCGCTGCGGCTCATCTTCGTCGGCGCGGAGAAGTGTCCCGAGTCGCTGTTCCGGCGCTGCGCCAAGTCGGCCCCCAACGCCTTGCTCCTGGAAGGCTACGGCGTCACCGAGTGCTCGCCGGTCGTCTCGGGAAACATGCCCGGGTCGGTACGCCGCGACACGATCGGCAAACCGTTGCCTGGCGTGGAGGTGCTCGTCCTCGACCTGGACTCCGACGCTCCGGTGGGACCGAATCGGCTGGGCATGCTGCTGGTGGGCGGTTCGACGGTGTTCCCCGGCTATATCGGCTACGACGGGCCGTCGCCGTTCCGGCAGATCGACGGCAAGCGCTGGTACGTCACCGGGGACCTGGCGGAGGTGGACGACGACGGGTTCCTGCATTTCCGGGGCCGGCTGAAGCGCTTCCTGAAGGCGGGCGGCGAAATGATCTCGCTGCCGGCGCTGGAGGAGCCGTTCACTCAACGCTATCCGCCGACGGAGGACGGCCCGCGCGTGGCCGTCGAGGGCGTGGAGACCGACGGCGGCCGGCGCATTGTGCTGTTTTCGACGCAGGCGCTGGAGGTGCGCGAGGCCAACGCGGCGCTGCATGAAGAGGGGTTCCGCGGCGTGATGCGTCTGGACGAGGTGCGGCGGGTGGAGAAGATCCCGGTGCTGGGGACGGGGAAGACGGATTACAAGGTGCTGCGGGAGCTGATCGAGAAATAGGCGGCGGGGGGCGCCCTGGCCCTTGCCGAATCTCGCTTCTGGTCCGAAGAAAGCACAGGTCCAGCGTCGCCGGATCGGCTTATCGCCCCAAGAGAGAGCGCCACAGTCCTCCATGTCCATAACTTGTCTCATCACCGGCGCCACCGGCTGCGTGGGCGGCCATCTCGCCGAGGCGTGCGTCCGGCGCGGTCTGGTGGTGCGCGGCCTGGCCCGGCCGGGGAGCGACGCCACGGTGCTGGAGAAATGCGGCGCCGCCGTGGTCCGCGGCGATCTGACCGATGCGGCTTCGGTTCGGTCGGCGCTGGAGGGCGCCGATGTGGTGTTTCACTGCGCCGCCAAGGTCGGCGATTGGGGGCCGGTCGAGGATTATCGCGCGGTGAACGTCGAGGCGCTGCGGAATTTCCTCGAGGCGTGCCGCGGCCGCTCCCTGAAGCGTTTCGTCCACTTCAGCAGCCTCGGCGTCTACGCGGCCCGGCATCATTACGGCACGGACGAGACGGAACCGCTGCCCGAACGGCACATGGACGGCTATACCCAGAGCAAGGTCGAATCGGAGCAATTGGCGCTCCGTTATCAGCGCGAACACGGCGTCCCGGTGGTGGTGCTGCGGCCGGGCTTCATCTACGGCCCGCGCGACCGGACGGTGCTGCCGAACCTGATCGAGAAATTGCGCCTCCGGCAAGTCCGCTATCTCGGCGGCGATCGGCGGGCGATGAACTGCATCTACGTCGGCAATCTCGTGGATGCGGCGCTTTTGGCGATGGAAAAGCCGGAGGCGGTGGGGCAGGTTTACAACCTGACGGACGGCGAGGCGGTGTCGAAGCGGCGGTTCATCGAGGCCGTGGCCGACGGCGTGGGCGCACCCCGCCCGCCGCGGCTGGGCGTGCCGCTGTGGGTCGCGCGGATCGCGGCGGCGTGGATGGAGGGCGGCGCCCGCAAGCGCGGCGACAAGGAACCGCCGCGGCTGACACAGGGCCGGCTGAAGTTTTTGGGGCTGAACCTGGATTTCAGCATCGAAAAGGCGAAACGCGAGCTGGGCTGGCGACCGGCGGTGAGCTTCGACGAGGGAATGCGGCGGACGGTGGAGTGGTACAAGCAGCAGGGCGAGCGGCGTTACGAGCCGGAAGCGTAAGCGACGGAGGGAAGACCGTCGCTTACGCTTCCGGCTCGTAACGCTTTTTTCCGTTTTCGCGCTTGACAAACCCAGACGCCATGTCTTACCCTATTTCCTCAGACATGGCGTCTCATGCGATCGGATCGCCCCCCTGCAAAGGTGCAGACGGTTATGGAAGAACAGCCGCCAGAACCGACCGAAACCGAGCTGGCCGTCCTGCAAGCGCTGTGGGACCGGGGGCCGTCCACCATCCGGCAGCTCACCGACATTCTCTATCCGCAACATAAAGGCGCTCCGTACGCCACCGTACAGAAGCTGCTGGAACGGCTGGAAGCCAAGGGCCACGTCCGCCGCAACCGCGGCGGCCACGCCCATGTGTTCACGGCCCGCACCAACCGCGACGACCTCGTCGGTCGGCGGCTGCGGGCCATGGCCGAGAAGCTCTGCGGCGGCCTGATGACGCCGCTGCTCACGCACCTCGTGCGGGCGGAAACCCTCACCGCCAAGGAACGGCAAGCGCTGCGCGACCTCATCGACGAACTCGACCGCAAATCCAGGGGCGGCCGTCGATGAAAACGCAATGAGTGAACCGCGACGCGGCGCCGCGTCCGGGGTTAAGCTCGGA
>DATKHW010000542.1:0-5913 GCA_035546275.1 Gemmataceae bacterium | reverse complement strand
GGCGCCGCACAATGGACGGGCCATACCGTCCCCCCAGGAGCAAGCGCCGATGAACCCCGCCTTTGACATGCGCACCAGCAAGACCCTGCTCGGGGACGGAAAAGGTGGGGGACGGAAAAGGTGGGGGACGGAAAAGGGGGGACGGAAAAGGTGTCAGGAACCTTTTTCGTGACGCGCCAAGCCCTCACCGGAGCCGTTGGCGAAGGGGGCAGGAAAAGGTTCCTGACACCTTTTCGGCCCGTGACACCTTTTCGGCCCGCTGGAGGACGCCGTCGTTTTGGGTCAGGGTGGGCCCGGCGTCGGCGGCGCCGTCGAGGTCGAGCGTGACGCCGGCGTCCACCAGCAGCGTGCCCTCGTTGGAGAGGTCGCCGGTGATGGAGCGAGCGCCGCCCGATCCGGCCGTCACGTGGATGACGCCGGTCGCCGTGTTGTCCAGCCCGTCTTGGAGGGAGAGGAAGCTGCCCCAGTAGGTGCTGGCCGATTGCAGGAGGATCGTGCCGGCGTTGACGGCGTCGGGGGCGACGGTCAGCACGCCGGGGCCGAGGCGATCGTCGCCGCGCACCCAGACCGTGGCACCGCCCTGGTCGGTCAGCAGCACATCGCCCTGGCCGACGACATGGACCGGGAGCACCAAGAATAACAGGATAAAGAAGGCGGCATATAGCATATTGGCTTATCTATGACGCCCCCTTTTTGTCGTATAATCGAGTTAGTTATTTAGGAAACTCCTCTAACTCTCTTAAGGTCGTGGTCGGCGTCAACAGGAGCGGCTGGCTACAGTATTCATCCCTAAAAAAAACCTCGACTTCCCCTGGGACGAGGCTCCTAATAAACAATGCAACCGTTGCACAGTCAGCGACGCCGCCTTCGAGGGCGATGAATTCTCGTTTTCGACTAAGGAACCCATTTACCATCAACGAAGGTGATCCGGGAAAGGGGATCTCCCATTCGCATAAGTAGCTTCTTCTTGCCTTTGATAAGGTCCTTATAGACACGCTAGGCCAGCGTTCCATCAAGGCGGCTCTGAGTACGTCCTCATCAAACCGCCAGCTGGGATCTTTATCGATGCTCAAGAAGACTTTCAGCGACATTTTTTCCCTAATTAATCTAAATTGGCGCCGGTTCATATTTATACATATAATATGAACTTACACCGATCTATCCCGTTATTTCAGTCGGGTTCCGCCACGCCGAGCCGTCGCAGTTCATTTAGCCCTTCGACGTAGAGAGCGTAGTTTCCCTTGCGCTTGCTCTTCGGGGCCACAAGCACAATGTCCGGCTCTCCGTCCTGCAAGAATGACCCGATTACCATCGGCCAATACGTGTTCTCGGGAGAAAGCCGCTCACGCCACCCCGGAAGCAACGCCTTCTCGCGAGTTACAAGTACTTGGGTGGCTGGATTGCGGCGCACCAGCCGCCCTGGCACGCCTCTCATTTCCAACAATGTGAACTGGCCTTCGCTTATGTCCAGCGCCCAGTCCACCGTCTCGTAGAACCGCGACCGGGCCACGTCGAAGGGACGCTGCATCTCAGAACTGAAATTCACAGAACTGGCGACCGCGTTGATTTTGATCTGGCCGGTCTTGCCCTTCAAGATGACGTGCTTAAACAGCGGTGCCCAAAGGATCAGCAGGTCGTTCGTTTTCAGACCGTCAACGGTCACTTCCTCGAAGATAGCGCACTTGATGCCGCAGTTGACGCTCGCGCAGTTGGTAAGCTGCACGTTGCGCACGGTGGACCGCAATTCGGGGGACCTGGTTAGAGACAGCACGCAGTTGTCGAAAACGCAGTTGTTAAACACCACATCCTGGAACACCGCGCCACTGTCTCGGTCGTACAGCTTGAAAAACTTCTGGCCGTCGTAGGTGGTCATGGTGGGAAGACGATCCCTGGGGGTCGTGTGTAGTTTAGGTAGATCACCGCCTGATTCCCGTATCTTATGACGTGGGCTGGGACCTGTCCGGGGGTCGTGACGTCGTAGATGGTAGTGACGCCCCCTTCATTCACCGTGAAATCGGGAGAGGAGATGAACTGTCCATTCGGCCCCTGACTCAACCCCGTGTGCGTGACGATTTGATTCAGAGCCGGGTCTTGTTGCACAAGCTCCGCCAGTTGTCGTTCCACGGCTTTGCCGAAGGTGGCGGCCGCAAGCCCGGTGTTGTTGACCAGCTGATTGTAACTGCCTTGGCTCATCAACCCCTTGGCCAGACCTGGGTTAGCTTGGAGATCCGCAACGGCTTGGTTAGTCAGTTGTTGCAAGAGGGCCTGAGTACCCGTCGCGGCGGGCGGCGTTTGGGCCGCCGCCGTTTGCTCTTCGAGCGACTCGGCCACCGCTGTCGTATCCGCCGGCGTGCCGCCCGTCTCGGCAGCGGCCGCCTCGTCCTGCGCCGCCGCCATCTCCGCCTGAGCCAGCTGGCCCGCATCCGCCGCGTCCGCCGCCGCAGCTGTCTGCTCCACCGTCGTCTCGGCGCTTTGCAGCGCCTCTGCCAACTGCGCCCCCGCCGCCTCCACCGGAGCCAGCGGCACCTCCACCGCCTGCATCACCTCCTTTTGCGCCGCCAACTCCGCCGTCACTTCCGACGGCAGCCCCCCAAGCCCGAACTTGTCGAGGTCCACCGCCCCGCAATCGTCGGCGAGGAAGTCCATCACGCTGGACGGCACCCCCAACGCCTCCGCCGCGCCCGCCCATGCCGACGCTCCCGTCGCTTCCGCCTCCGCCGCCCCCGCGTCCGCCGCCTGCAGCAATCCCGCGCCGCCCTCCACCACCGCCAGCGCGCCCGTCCCCAAGCCATCCAACGCCACGCCATACGTCGCCGCCCATTGCACCAGAGGAGTCAGGCTCCCGGTGCTCTGAAAGGTCTGCCATGCCGTGTCCGCCGCGTTGTAGGCCCGACCCGGCAAGCTCGCCAGGTTCCAGACCGCCGACGACGCCGTGTTGCCCAAGTACGACCACAACTGGTTATGCTGCCCCGCGGTCAGGACCCCCTGCATGAAGGACGACGACTGGTCCGGATTGTAGGCCGGCGTGCCAAACAGCGCGTTGAGTCCCAGCGTCACCTCCGCCCCCGCATCGTTCACCAGGTCCCAGGCCAGGTCGCCCATCTGCGTCAGCACGCCGCTGTAGTTGGCCGCCACGTCGGCCAGCCCCGCCGGGTTGGCCATGCCCTGGACCAGGCCGTACAGCGACCCCACCAAGTCCTGCGTCGAGGTGTCGCTCGGACCGCCGCCCCCCGACGACGAGGAGCCGCCGTTCCACGCCGGCGCCTGCGAAAAACCCGTCACCAAGGGAGAGAACGGCGCCGCGCCCGACGGCGACGCCTGCGCCAGCCCGGGCGGCGCCCCCGAAACCACTTCCAACGCCGGCAAATTCGCCGTCAAAGACGATTCGGTCTCATAAGAGATCGCCATCACCCCGTCGTTGGCCAGGACCCCGGCCGCTTCCTGCGGATTGGCCAGGTAGACGCCGATTCCGCTCGTGATGTAGTCGCCGCCCAGGTCGGCCACGTCGATGACGCCGTCGGCCACGCCCGCCGTCCCGGCCATGATCGCGTCCATCAGCGTCGGATCGTCCAGACCCGAATCAGACAAATCGCCGCCGTCATCGGCTTCGGCCGACTGCACCGTATCCAACGCCGACTGATACGCTGCCACGATCGGCCGGCCGGTCGTGTCCGTCACGGCGCCGCCGTCGCCTTCCTGCGTACCCGCCGTGATGGAACCGGCGCCGGCATTGGTCCCCGCGTCGCCGGGCGGCAGGCTTATCTGAATCGTGCCGCTGGCCGTGTTGGTGAAGCGGCCCTCCGCCACGTGGAAATAGCCGTGATAAACGCCGTCCAGCGATTCCAGCACGATCGTCCCGGAGTTGGTCGAGCTGTCGGCCGCCGTCAGCACGGCGTCGCCGTCGCCCACCGGCGAGCCGCCTTGCACACGCAGGACCACCACCGCCGAAGCGTTGTCCAGCAGCACACCCTCGTGACCGACGACATTGACGGCGGAGGGCTGCGTGACGGTGGAATCCACGCGAATCCATCCGTTGCGGACGCTGAAGTCGCCCATGAGGGCGCCGCCGGTGAAGTGGAACAGCCCGCCGTCGATGATCATCTCGCCGTCGGCGCTGACCAAGCCGCCGGCTTGGGTGAACGTGTCGCGGCCAGAGCCGTCGGGCGCGACTTGCAGCTGCGTGCCAGGGTCCAGCGCGATCGTGCCGTCGTTGGTCCAGGCGCCCACCGTGAGGCGCGTCAGGTAAAGCTGCACGCCGTTGGCAGCGTCGTTGGCCGGGGCGTCGGCGGCAGCATCGACGGTCCCGCCCGAGCCGCCCGAGCGCGACTCCGCGGCGCTGGCGTCGCTCAGGGAGACCATGCCCGGCGTCAGCGACGTGCCGGTGGCGTCCACGCCCACCGTGCCGTGATTGATGAGTACGTCGATGCTGAGGCCGCCCACGCCGGTGAGCGAGAGGTAGCCGTCGTTGGTCAGCGTGCCCGAAAGGGCCGGCGGTCCGCCGCCGCCGTAGACGGCGATGCGGCCGCCGCTGAGGTTGACCAGCCCATCGGGCGCCGCCAGCGTTTCACCCCAGTAGACGCTGTCCGACGCCAGGTCGATCGTGCCGGCGTTGAAGGCGCCGGGTGCGGCGGTCAGCACGCCAGCGGTGTATGCGTCATTGCCTTGCAGCCACAGCGTCGTGGCCGGCGAAGCGTTGTCCAAGAGTACATTGTCGGCCCCGACCACTTCGATGGTGTTCGGCGCTGTCACGTCGGGTCCGACGTAGATTTGGGCGCCGTGGACCAGGAACGATCCCAGCACCCCGCCGGATTCAAAGTCGAACAAGACGCCGTCCTGCACCAACGGGCCCGCCGCGGCGATCAGGCCGCCGGACTGGATCAGCGTCGGGCCGGCGCCGGAAGCGCCGTCGAGGGAAAGCTGCTGGTCGGGAGACACGAAGACGGTCCCAGCGTTGATGAAGTCGCCGATCAGCGACCGCGAGCCGCCGGCGTCGTCGGCCACGGCGATCAGACCGCCTGAGGCGTTGAGCAACGTCTGCGGCGCGGCCAGGGCGCTGCCGAAGTAGTTGCTCGTCGAGTCCAGCACGATCGAGCCGGCGTTGACCGCCCCCGCCGCGGCGGTCAGCACGCCCTGGCCGAAGCCGTTGTCCCCCTGCACCTGCAGCGTCACCGACGGCCCTTCATTGCCCAGCAGCGTGTCGTCGGCGCCGACCACATACACCGTCGCCGGCTCGGTCGCGTCGGGCCCGACGTAGATTTGCGCGTTGTAGACGAGGAATTGGCCGGCCACGTCGCCGCTCTCGAAATCGAACAGCCCGCCGTCCAGGATCAGCTGGCCGTCGGCCTGGATCAAACCGCCGTCCTGGATGAACGTGGGGCCGGCGTCAGACGCGCCGTTGATCGTGACCGCCTCGCCGGAGGCCACTTGCAGCAGGCCTTCGTTGTCGATGTCGCCGACGATGGAGCGGCCGCCGCCCGCCCCCGGCGTGACCAGGATCGAGCCGCCGGGCAGGTTGTCCAGCATGTCCTGCAGGACCAGCAAGCTTCCCCAATAGCCGCTGGCGGAATCGAGCTGGATGGTCCCGGCGTTGGTGGCGTCGGGGGCGACGTTTAGTACACCTTGGTTGTAGCTGTCGTCGCCTTGCACCAGCAGCGTCGTGGAAGCGGAGCCGTTGTCCAAAAGCAGGTTGCCGGCGCCGACGACGCGGATTTGCGATGTCTCGGTCACGCCGGGATCGGTGTAGATTTGCGCGCCATCCACGGTGAAAGCGCCGGTGATGGCGCCGCCTTCAAAGTCGAGGAAGCCGCCGTGGAGCAGCACCGTTCCGTTCGCCAGGAGGACGCCGTCGTTTTGAGTCAAAGTCGGCCCCGCGTCCGTGGCGCCGTCGAGGTTCAGCGTGACCCCGGCGTCCAC
>DATKHW010000541.1:0-8276 GCA_035546275.1 Gemmataceae bacterium | reverse complement strand
TTTCTCCCTTTGGGCGGCGGGCGCACGAACCCGAAGCGCAAGCGAGGGTTTGGACCTCATCCCTTGCTTGCGCTTCGGGTTAGTGTGAAGTCCGCCCTACCTGCGTAAGGGATGCGGCCCTGGCAATCGAGCGAACCGTGTTCATCCAGGCAGCGGCCCCTCAAACTGAAACGCCCGCGCCCGGAACAGGAAGTCCACGATGTTCCCCTCATGCGGCTGCAGCCAGTTGAGCTGGATCGTCGGGATCGGCCCGATGTTCAGCCGGTCGATGTGCGTCGCGTCGAGGAGCGCCCGCTGGAACTACTTGTCGTGGGTGATCGCGGAGCAAACCAGCGTCGGCCCGACCGATTCGAGCATCTTCTCCTGTGGGCATGCGACCACCGTGCAGAAGGGGAACGTGTACTCCTTCTTGCCGATCAGGTGGGCCGGCGAATCGCAGTGGATGGCGGTCGGCCGGGCTCCCGACTGCTATCGCTTCCCGGCGCGCTCTTCCTTATAAGAGGAACGGTTCCGATTCCGCCCCCAAGGAACAAGGGAATGTTCCGCCGCTTCGACCGCCGCGCCGGCCATTACGCCCTCCTGCTCGCCGCCTGGGCCGCGCTCTGCCTGCCCAACCTCGGGGCGCCGAGTTTATGGGATATTGACGAGGGAAATAATTCCGAAGCGGCGCGGGAGATGTGGCGGGCCGGCAACTGGATCGTGCCGACCTGCAATTACAAGCTGCGCGAGGACAAGCCCGCGCTCATCTACTGGCTGCAAGGGGCCGGCTATGCGGCGTTCGGCGCCGGCGAATTCGCGGCTCGGCTGCCGTCGGCGCTGGCGGCGCTGGCGGCGATGCTGGCGACCTATGAACTGGGCCGGCGCATGTTCACGGCGTCGTCGGGGCTGCTGGCCGGGCTGCTGCTCGGCTCGGCCGTGATGTTCTGCGCCGCCGCCCACTTCGCCAACCCCGATTCGCTGCTCAACGCCTGTTCCCTGTTCGCCCTGTTTTTCTTCTGGCGCGACTACGCCGCCGGTCGGCGCGGCTGGTCGGCCTGGTCGGGGGCGGCCGCGGGCTTCGGCGTGCTGGCCAAGGGGCCGGTCGGCCTCATTCTGCCCGCAGCCGTGGTGCTGCTGTTCTTGCTGTGGCGCTGGGAGCTCCGGCGGCTGTGGAGTCTGCGCTGGCTGCACGGGTTGCTGGCGTTTGTGCTTGTCGCGGCGCCCTGGTACGTCTGGGTGACGGTGGAAACCAAGGCGGCGTGGACCGTCGGTTTCTGGATGCATCACAACGTCAACCGTTTCACCGGCGCCCTGGAAAGCCATGGCGGGCCGTTCTATTACTACATTTTCGCTCTGCTTATCGGCTGCGCGCCGTGGTGCGTCTTCTTCGGTCCGACGGCGGGGTATGCGGTGCGGCGCCTGCGGGAGAGAACGCCGGACGCAGGCGCCCCCGATGAGCGGCCGGCGGTGCAGTTTCTTCTTTGCTGGATGGCGGTCTATTTTCTCTTCTTTTCCGCATCGACCACGAAGCTGCCCAATTACATTCTGCCGCTCTACCCCGCCGCGGCCCTGCTGACCGGACGCTTCCTGGACCAGTGGCGGCGAGGGCAGGCGCGGTTCCCGGCCTGGCTGATCGGCTTCGACCTGGCGTGTCTGGCGCTGATCGGCGTCGCCACGGCCCTGGGGCTGGCGACGGCCGGCGGGGCGCTGTATCCGCCGGGGCTGCAAATGCAGCGGTTCCCCGGCTTGCAATGGTACGCGGGCCTCGGCGTTCCCCTGCTGCTGGGGGCGGCGGCCGCGGCGTGGCTGCTGCTGCGGAGGTCGAGCCGCGCCGGAGCGCTGACCGCGGTGCTGGCGTCCTCGCTGGCGTTCACGGCAGCCATGGCCGGCTGGGGCGCGGTGTGCGTCGAAGCGTGGAAAGCGCCCAAAGCGCTGGCCGCGGCGCTGCCGGCCGACCAGACGCGCCGCGATGTGCGCGTGGCCACGTTCGCCTATTATGAGCCGAGCCTGATCTTTTATTGCCGGCGCGAAGTGCCGTGTTTGAATTCGGAGCAGGAGGCGCTCGATTTCCTGGAGGGGCCGCTGCCGTCGTACCTGTTCCTGCCGGCCGACCAATGGCAGGTTGTGGCGGCGAAAGCGCCGCGGCCTTACCGTCTGCTCGCGCAACGGCACGATCTATATGACAACTGCGAGGTGGTCGTCGTCACGAATGAATAGGACAGGGGGCCGATTGACAACCGCCTGGGAGGGGAGAGAATGTCCGTATTGCTCGTGACCGGCGGTTGCGGCTTCATCGGCGGCCATTTCATCCGGCGCATCCTGGCCGCCGAGCCGGACGTCGCGGTCGTCAATTTCGACGCCCTCACCTACGCCGGCAACCTTGCGAATCTTACCGATGTCGCAAATCATGCGCGCTATCGCTTCGTCAAGGGCAACATCGCCGACCGCGACGCCGTGCGCGACGTCTTCCGTCTCGGGGTCAAGCACGTCGTTCATTTCGCCGCCGAGAGCCATGTCGATCGCAGCATTCAGGACTCGGGGCCGTTCGTCGGCACGAATGTGCTGGGCACGCAAGTCCTGCTGGACGCCGCCCGCGAATTCGGCGTCGAGCGCTTTGTGCAGGTCAGCACCGACGAGGTGTACGGCAGCCTCGGCCCGACCGGCCTGTTCACGGAGACGACGCCGCTGGCGCCGAGCAGCCCGTATTCGGCCAGCAAGGCGGCCGCCGATCTGCTTGCCTTGAGCTACGCCCACACCTTCGGCCTGCCGGTGCTGGTGACGCGCTGCTCGAACAACTACGGCCCCTATCAATTCCCGGAGAAGCTGATTCCGCTGTTCATCACGAACCTCATGCGCGACGAGCCGGTCCCCGTCTACGGCGACGGCGGCCAGGTGCGCGACTGGATTCACGCCCGCGACCATTGCACCGCCGTCCATCGCGTTTGGCGCGACGGCCGACCCGGCGAGGTCTACAACATCGGCGGCCGCTGCGAGAAGACGAACCTGGCGCTGACGTACACGCTGCTCGATCTCCTGGGAAAACCGAGGACGATGATCCGTCACGTCAAGGATCGCCCCGGCCACGACCGGCGCTACGCCATCGACTGCACCAAGATCGAGCGCGACCTGAAATGGCGACCCGAAACGCCGTTCGAGCAGGGGCTGCGCGAAACGATCGACTGGTACCGCGCCAACGCGGATTGGACGGCGCAGGTGCGTTCCGGCGCTTATCGGGAGTATTACGAGCTGCAATATGGCATGAAGACGAAGTGATCGGTGGAGGACGCCATGCAAATCACGCCGACGGCGTTGCCCGACGTGCTGGTGATCGAGCCGCGCGTGTTCAAGGACGAGCGCGGGTTTTTTCTGGAGCAGTTCCAGGCCCGCCGTTATGCGGCCGCGGGAATCGCCGGGCCGATGGTGCAGGACAACCATTCCGGTTCGCGCCGCGGCGTGCTGCGCGGCCTGCATTATCAGCGGCGTTTTCCGCAGGGGAAGCTGGTGAGCGTCCTCGTCGGCGAGATTTTCGACGTGGCGGTGGACCTGCGGCGATCGTCGCCCACGTTCGGCAAATGGGTCGGCGTCACGCTGACGGCCGAGAGCCGCCGGCAGCTGTGGGTCCCGGCCGGCTTCGCTCACGGCTTCTATACGGTCTCCGATTGGGCCGAGATCGCCTACAAGGTGACGGATTTCTACAATCCGGAGGATGAAAGAACGCTTCTGTGGAACGATCCGCAAGTCGGCGTCGTGTGGCCGCTGAACGGGGCCGCGCCGCTGCTGTCGCCGAAGGATGCGAAGGGGTCGCCGTTGGCGGCGGCGGAGGCGTTTGATTGATGGCAAACGAGCCCGCAGCGCAAGCAAGCGCCGGAGATCGCTTGCTTGCGCTGCGTGCTCATTACGTCTCGTCGTTGTTCTCCGGCCGCCCCTCGATGTAGAACCAATTGTGGATCGGTTTCAGGATATTCAGCACTTCCTGCAGCAGCGTCTCGTCGATCGGCTCCTTCGCCCATTCCGCCCACTGTTCCACGCGGCCCGGATCGGCCGATCCCGTGACGCACGTCGCCATGTCCGGATGACGGATCGAGAACTGCAGCGCCAGCTGGGCGATGTCCGCGCCCTTGGCCCGGCAATGGTCCGCGGCCTTGCGGCACACTTCGCGCACCTGCGGCGTCGCCTTGTGCCACGGCGGCAGCGGTGCGTTGGTCAAGAGCCGCGCCGAGAATGGCGCCGCGTTCATGACGCCGACGCCTTTGCTTCTCAGATACGGGACCAGGTCGGCCAGCATCGTGTTTTGCAGCGTGTAATGGTTGTACGACAGGATCAGGTCCAGCGGCGCTCGATCGAGGATATAACGGAACATCTTCATCGGATATCCGGAAACGCCGATGAAGCGGATCTTGCCCTGCTGCTGCACCTGGCGCAGCGCCGGCAGCGTTTCCTCGACGATCTGCTGCATGTCCACGAATTCGATGTCGTGACAAAGAATGACATCGAGATATTCGACTCCCATACGATGGAGGCTGACGTCCACGCTCTCGACGACGCGGCGGGCCGAGAAATCGAAGTGGTTTACGTCGTAACGGCCGAGTTTGGTGCCCAGCAAATAACGGTCGCGCGGCACGCCGCGCAGCGCGACGCCGAGCAGCACTTCGGACATGCCTCGTCCGTAATACGGCGACGTGTCGATGAAGTTCATGCCGCAGTCGAGCGCGACGTGTACGGCGCGCAGCGCCTCGCGGATATCGACGGGGCGGAACTCCTGGCCCAGCGACGACGCCCCAAAACTCAAGACCGGCAAAGTCAGGCCGGTGTTTCCCAGCGGCCGGCGTTCCATCGGCGCCTCCTCAATCCATGCGCACGCCGACCGTCAGCAGCACGTTGGCGAAACGCTGCTGGTCGGCGGTCTGAATGGTGAGCACGTGGTCCGGCGTGGCGACCGCCGTATAAAAGTCCCATTTCTCGATCGGTTCCAGCTTTGTTTTCAGCCCGGCGGCGGCGAGGATGCGGCGGAACTCGTCCCAAACCGGTGGGTCCGCCGGCAGCGCGTAGGGCCCCGTCTTTTCGTAGCCCATCGTGTTGACCGCCTCGATCGGGATCGCCGAGACAACCGCCGCCAGCGCCTGCGCCACCGTGACGACGCCCGGCGACAGGTTGAGGCAAACCAGCTCCGCATTGACTCCCTTCTTCGACGAAACCGGATAATTGCCGTCGGCCAAGAGGATTTTGGCGTGGTGGCCGGCCCTGCCGAGAACCTCGTTGATTTTCGGATGGATGAGCTGGTGCTTGAGCAAGGGCGGCTCCTTCATTGGCCGGCGAAGTGCTTGCGATAGGCACGGATCGTGAGCGACGCCGCCTCGACCGGGTTTGGATAGGGCAGCGCCTCGGCGGAGACGTAGCCGTCGTAGCCGATCTCGCGGAGGGTGGCGGCGATGGGCGTGAAGTCGGTGTGGCCGCAGCCGGCCGGTCTCCGGTTGGAATCGACGAAATGCACATGGCCGATCGCGCCGGCGCCTGCACGGATGGCCGCCGGCACGTCGGCTTCCTCAATGTTCGTGTGGAACAGGTCGATCAGCAGTTTGACGTTTTGCGAGCCGGCCTTGGCCCGCAGCCACACGCCGTCGGCTACGGTTCGGACCAGGTTTGTCTCATAACGGTTGAGCGGCTCGAACAGCAGCGGCACGCCATATTTGCTTGCATGCTCGGCGAGCGGCCCCAGCGCTTCGGCGAGAAGGCCCATTGCTTTCGGCTCCTCGATGCCCTCGCCGTGCCGGCCCTGCATGGAGCCGATTATGGCCGGCGCGCCGAACGGCCCGGCCAGGTCAATCATGCTGCGGATATAGTCGGCCGCCTTGTTGCGCACGGCGGCGTCGGGGCTGGTCAGCGTGAGGCGGTGCAGCACCCAGCCGGCGCCAGTGCCCATCGCCGCCAGCTTGAGGCTGTTGCCGTCAAGCGCGTGTTTCAGCGCGGCCGGATCGAGCGTCGGTGCGGCGAACACTTCCACGGCGTCAAAGCCGAGCTGTTTGGCTTCGCGGCAACCGGCGGCGAGGTCGTCCCAGAAGATGAAAGGGCCGCCGCGCGCTTCGGAAACCAAACTGATCGTGACGCTAGATCGGATCATTGAGTTTTGATCTCTCCATGCCCTTGCTTGCGCTGCGGGCTTCTGTTCACGCATCCACCTCGACCAAGGCTTTGATGACCCCCGTTTCCGGCTGCGTGTATGCCGGGAAGTCGCCGATCAGCTCCGCGAACGCCGAGCGGTGCGTGATCCACGGTCGCGTGTCGATCTTGCCGTCCTCGATCAGCCGGATGATGCGGTCGAAGTCGGACGGCAGCGCGTTACGGGAGGCGAAAAGGGTTATTTCGCGGCGGTGGAAAAGTGGGTCCGGGAAGTGGATATCGTTGGTTACGATGCCGACGAAAACCAGCCGGCCGGTGTGGCCGACGTAGTTGAAGGCGTTGCACATCGATTTGGGACTGCCGGTGGCGTCGAAGACGACCGGATAGAGAGCGCCGTCGGTCAGCCCCTTGAGCGCTTCCAAAACGCCGGTTTCATCGCCGAAGCGGACGATGTGCGCGACGCCCATCCGCTGCTTGCAGAAATCGAGCCGCCGCTGGTTCAGGTCGAGCACGGTGACGGCCGCCCCGGTGAGCTTGACGAACTCGATCACCGAAAGACCGATCGGCCCGGCCCCGACGACCAGGACGTTGTCGCCGTCCTTCGGGCCGCCGCGGTTGACGGCGTGGCAGCCGATGCCGAGCGTCTCCACCAGGGCCAGCTGATCGAGCGTCAGTTTCTGCGACGGGTGCAGCTTGCGGGCGGGGACGAGAAAGCGCGGACGCAGGCCGCCGTCGGTGTGGACGCCGAGGACCTGGAGGTTCTCGCAGCAATTCTGTCCGCCGTGCCGGCAGGCGAAGCAGCGGCCGCAGTTCATGTACGGCTCGATGGAACAGCGGTCGCCCGGCTGGGCGTTGACCACGTCGGAGCCGACCTCCATGACTTCGACGCCGAGTTCATGGCCGGGGATGCGCGGATAACTGTAGAACGGCATTTTGCCGAGGTAGCCGCTGATGTCGGTGCCGCAGATGCCGACGCGGTGAACGCGGACCAGCGCCTCGCCGCGGCCGGGTTTGGTCGGCTCGTCGATGGCGATTTGCTCGAACCGGCCGGGTTCTTTGAGCAGAATGGCTTTCATGGGGTCGCTCCGGTGGTTTCCGTCATCCTATGCGACGGGGTACGATGGGGCGAGCGGCGCGGCGAGAGCTCGCAGCGCAAGCAAGAGAGATCGTCATGCCGGATCCATTGCCGATCGATCCCGTATTGCCGGAAGTGGTCGCGGCGCTGCGTCGTGGACCGGCGGTGGTGGTGCGCGCTCCGCCCGGCGCCGGCAAGACCACGCGCGTGCCGCCGGCTCTGCTGGACGCCGGCATCGGCGCCAATCGCATCGTCGTCCTGGAGCCGCGCCGCGTGGCAGCTCGTGCCGCCGCTCGCCGTATGGCAGTGGAGCGCGGGGGCCGTCTCGGCGACGAGGTCGGCTATCACGTGCGCTTTGATCGACAATGCGGACCGCAAACGCGCATCCTCGTCGTCACTCCCGGCATTCTGCTTCGCTTGCTGCAAGACGATCCATTTCTCGAATCGGCGGGCGTCGTCGTCTTTGACGAGTTTCACGAGCGCGCACTGGAAAGCGATCTCGCCCTCGGCATGGTCCGCCTGGTGCAGCAAACGGTGCGGCCGGAGCTTCGCATCGTCGTCATGTCGGCGACGTTGGCGGTCGAGAGTGTCTCCGCTTATCTGGGTGGCTGTCCGCTGGTGGAGAGCGAGGGCCGGCAATATATGGTGGAAATCATCTATGAACCGCGGTTGGTAGGGGCGGGGTTACCCCGCCCCTACTTGCCGGCCGCGGCGGCGCGGGCGACGGAACGGCTGCTGGACCACACGGACGGCGATATCCTCGTATTCCTGCCCGGATTGCAGGAAATCCGCGCGACGGCTCATCATTTGGATGCGACAGCCCGCGAGCGCGGTTTGGCGGTGCTGCCTTTGCACGGCGACCTACCCCCGGAACAGCAGGACGCCGCGCTGGCGCCATTGGATCGGCGCAAGATCGTGCTGGCGACGAACGTGGCCGAAACGTCGGTGACGGTGGAAGGCGTGTCCGGCGTTGTGGATACCGGATTGGCGCGGCAGCAGACGTATGACGCCGGCGTGGGGCTGGACCGATTGCGACTGACGCCGATCTCGCGGGCCTCCGCCGATCAGCGCGCGGGCCGGGCGGGGCGGACGCGGCCAGGAGTGA
>DATKHW010000540.1:0-8719 GCA_035546275.1 Gemmataceae bacterium | reverse complement strand
CCCCGAATCCTCCCACTTGGGCGGCTGCGGCTGTCCCGGGGCGGCGGGCTGAAAAACCTCTGATCGCTGGCGATAGATGTGCACCCCTTCCACCTCGCCGACGCTGTGGCCGGCCACGAACCCCGACTGCCACACGCGCATGACGAACGTGGGCAAATTGCTGTCGCCGGCCAGAACGACCAGCGCCACTTCGGGGCCGTCCTTGTTGACGCCGGTGACCGCCAGGCCCGCTCCCTGAATCCGACCGCACTCGTTGACGACTTCGGGACTAAACAGGACGGCGTAGCCGGCGTAATCATTGAAAGCCCAAAGCGATCCGTTATCTCCGACGCGCTCCCGGTAGCGCGCCATCGCGGCGGCCATGTCATCCAGGTCGGAGTTCTTCAGCAGCTCGGCGACCTCGCGGGCCAGCCGCTCCGGCTGGCGCACTTCGACGACGGCCAGGGTCTGAGCGGGGAGCAGTTCGGCGACTTCCTTGACCTCGGCGCGGGCAAAACCGGCCACGACCAGCACCGCCGGCACGGCGAACCGCCAATGCGCACGGAATCTCATGAGCGACCTCCTCGGCTTTGCGGCATCGTCAGGGGTGGATAGGGAGGCGCCGCGGCGGATGCGCTCGCCGGGGCGACGCTTCGCCCAGCGTACCGAAGCGGAACGCGGCGGGCCAGTGAAAAGCCGGGAATTGCACGGAATTTCATCCGCCGACGCCGGCCCCTGGCAAAAGGACCGGAGAATGCCCTCGTTCCCAGGCTCTGCCTGGGAACGCACTGTCCGGCAGGCTCTGCCTGCCGAATCATCCAGACGCGAGGCAGAGCCTTGCAAGCAGTGCGTTCCCAGGCAGAGCCTGGGAACGAGAAATCCATCGTGCCGGGGTAATAACGATTGCATCGCCGCTGCGCTTCTGCTTCGATGGGCGCGGCAACGCAAGGGGCGGACCCGGCCTGTCATGGTTTCCGACGCGAGCGCTGTGGGTGCATCATGTCCACTTCCCGAAGAACGCTGTCCCTGATTTCACCGATCTTTTTGCTATGCTTCGCCGGCTGCGAGGTAGCGGCGAAGCCCGCGGCGACGGCCGCATCCACGTCGATCGCCGCCGACCCGCCGGCCCGCGAACCGGACGGCCGGCCGCTGGTGCTGCGGCCGGCGCGGGTCTTCGACGGCGTCGCCCTGGAAGCGCATGAGGGATGGGTCGTGGTCGTTCGCGGCGAGCGGATCGAGGCCGCCGGCCCGGCCGCCGACGTCAAGGCGCCGGCGGACGCCCGCGTGATCGACCTGCCCGGCGCGACCTTGCTGCCCGGCCTGATCGACGCCCATACGCACGTCCTGCTGCATCCCTATAACGAGACGTCCTGGGAAGACCAGGTCCTCAAGGAGCCGCAAGCGCTCCGCGTCTGCCGGGCGGTGAACCATCTCAAAAGCATCCTGCTTTCCGGTTTCACGACCATACGCGATCTGGGAACGGAAGGCGCCGGCTACGCCGACGTGGGCCTGAAACAAGCCGTGGATCAGAAAATCGCGGTCGGCCCGCGGATGCTGGTGGTCACACGAGCGATCGTCGCCACGCGCACCTACGCTCCGCGCGGCTTCGCTCCGGAATGGTCGATCCCGCAAGGAGCGGAAGAGGCCGACGGACCGGACCTGATCCGCGTGGTGCGCGACCAGATCGGCCGCGGCGCCGACTGGATCAAGATTTACGCGGACACCCATACCTCCGGCAGGGAAAGCCAGCCGGCCTTCACGGCCGAGGAGCTGAAGCTGATCGTGGAGACCGCCCGCACCGCCGGCCGGCCCGTGGCCGCCCATGCAATGACGAAGGAGGGGCTGCGGCTGGCGGTCGAGGCCGGCGTGGAAACGATCGAGCACGGCAACGGCGGCGACATCGAGTCCTTCCGACTCATGCGCGAGCGCGGCGCCGTGCTGGTCCCGACGCTGGCGGCGTCGGAGGCGATGAGCAAATACGGCGGCTGGCGGCTGGGAACCGACCCGGAACCGCCGGCGCTGCAATCGAAACGGGCCTCGTTCAAGGCGGCGCTGGAGGCCGGCGTGACGATCGTCAACGGCAGCGACATGGGCGTCTTCCCGCACGGCGACGGCGCCCGCGAGCTGGAATTGCTGGTCGAATACGGCATGAAGCCGCCAGAGGCGCTGCGCTCCGCCACGTCGGTCGCGGCGAAGGCGCTGCACATGGAAGATCGCATCGGGGCAGTGAAGCCGCATTTGCTGGCCGACCTTGTCGCCGTCGAGGGCGATCCGATGAACGATATTACGGCTCTGCGAAAGATGCGGTTCGTGATGAAGGGCGGCGTGGTGTACCGGGAGCCGTAGCCGCCCGCGCCTAGACCAATCTACGCTGGCCGTTTTTCGAGGACCAAAGGCGGATTACGTCACCACGACCGCACACGCCTCAGTATTGCTTGGATTCGGTCGGACGGTGATCTCGACCCGCTGACCGAGTGCGTTCAGAAAACGGAAGAGGCGGTCGATGCTGTAGCCTTCGACCCGGCCGCGTACCAGGGCGGACACCTTCGGCTGGTCCAGTCCGAGCAACCTGGCGGCCTTCGCCTGCGTAAGCTTGCGCTCGGCAATGAGGTTCCGGATGCATTGCACGAGTTCGGCCTTAGCGAGGGCCAGGTCAGGATTGGGATGGCCGAGATCGGCGAACACGTTTCCGCTCCCTCGCTCGACCTGCGCGGGTTCCTTAGCGGCGGCCTTACTCCCCCCGCTTCTGTTTCTCGGCCCATTCCGCATAGTGCTCCTGTGCCTCCTTCAATCGGGCCTTTACCTTGTCGATTTCTTCCGCCGGCGTCTTGCTGCCGCTCTTCGACTTCTTTTGAAAGGCGTGCAGCACGTAGACTACGCCGGCAAACTTGACTGTGTAGACAGCCCGGTACGTGTTCCCGTTGTCGTCCTCGACCACCTCCAGCACGCCGGCCCCGTGGAAGCCCTTGAGCGGCTTGGCGTCGGGGTGCTTGCCACCCGACTGGGCGTCGAACAACGCTTGCCCGACCGTCTGCCGGACGCCCTTCGGAAACTTCTTCAAATCCTTCCGGCTCGACGCCACCCAGAAGACCGGCTTCGGGCCGCGTTGTTCGGTGTCGTGATTCGTCGTCATGTTCATTATGCCTTATTTAGCATACCTCCGCAACCGCGGCTTCCGCGGGCCTTTGGCCGGACGCGTTTTTCTTCCGGGAACTCCCGGCCGTGCCGGCGCCGGCCTGGACAGGTCCTGGCCCTGCTGTTTGGCGAGTTCGATCCTGGCGGTCTCCTTTCCTGGTTCGCGTCGGGGGCCCGTCGGTTGAGCAACACGCGGAACTGCTTGCTCTTGCGCTTCACGGCTGCGTGAAGCGCAAGAGCAACCGACAGTGTACATTTCCCTATAATTAATCTACGCAGTCACTTTTTCCGGCCCTTTCCGGCCCCCGGATTGCTGTGGTTCCCCGCATTTCGGACGACAAGGACAGTTTAATTTAGCGGATAGAGAGCGAAAAAGAAGATTTTGGGCTTGACAGACCTGGAGCGCCGGCAGATAATACGGGCGTGGACTGAAAGTTCTTTCAGTGCTCCTCACATCACTTGCTGCCTGATCCATCTGAATCAAGCCGCACATCCTGTTTGGGACCAGAGGCCCGCCGCGGCGACGGTCTTCTACCACTTGCCGCAAAGGATTGCTGAAGGGTCTGGACCGCACGGTCCGGCAGGGATCGCCCGATTTCCAAATGAGGATTTCATCATGATGCAGACGAACACGCAACTGCTGCCCGTGTCCCGTTGGCCGCCCTTTTCATGGCGCCCATTGCGGGAGTATCAGGAAGAGATGATGCTGGTTCGCGAGCGCTTCGCTGCGCGCAACCACCCAGCCCTCGCCTCTTCCTATCCGCTCTTGAACATCTGGGGAGACAGCGACAAGGTATATGCCGAGGCGGAATTGCCCGGAATGCAGCTCGACCATCTCGAGATCTACGTGACGGACGAGAACCAGTTGACCATCCAGGGTGAGCGCCGGAAGCTCGAGCTGGACAAAGGGGCCTGGTGCGGGCAAGAGCGCGGGTTCGGCCAATTCAGCCGGACGATCATGCTGCCGGTGAAGGTGGATGCCGACAAGGTCGAGGCCCGTTTGGAGCACGGCGTCCTGTTCGTTACGCTGCCCAAGAGCGAAGCGGCCAAGCCCAGACGCATCAGCGTCAACGATCTGGTGAACAGCCCCGCAATTAAGGAAGAACAGCGGACCGAATTGGCTGTACCCGAAGCGCCGCTCGGCCTCTGTTTCACTCCCCGTGTTGACGTCGTGGAGACCGAGCAGGAATCGCTGTTGCTTGCCGACCTTCCCGGAGTGAAGCCGGAAGATGCGGACGTGCGTTTCGACAACGGCGAACTCATCATCGACGGCCGCTGCGCTCCCCGCTGCCAAGGCGCGAGTTGCCTGCTGTCCGAATACGGCGTCGGCGATTTCTACCGGGCCTTTACGATCAGCGAGCAAATCGACTGGCAGAAGATTTCCGCCGAGCTGAAGAACGGCGTTCTGACGGTCCACCTGCCGAAGACTGAGACGGCCAAGCCAAGGAAGATCACCGTCAAGGGCGAATGAACACCGGCGCGGGTAAACCAACGTGTCAGGAACCTTTTCGGATGGGAGAAGGTTCCTGACGCGTTTCTACGGCCACGCGGTACCGGCGCGGCACCGTATGATCCATCTTGATCGGGACGAGAACATTTGGTTCATGGTGCATTTCGCTACCTCTGGGCAGAATGTCAATCCTCATCACCCTCGCCCGGATCGGGCAACGACCGAAGGTCTTGGACCGACAACCGGGTACGGGAGAGGGTAAACGCCGCCGAGAGAATAAACTCCTTGGGCTGAGGAAGATTCTCGGCGAATACCCACCCCGCAAACTCCACCACCCCTGTGGTCGCTCGGCCCACGTAGAAAACGTCCGACCAGACCTTGCGGCCTGGCTGGAGGGTTTCGCACTCCACTTCGACTCTAATCCTGTCTTGATTCTTGCGGATCGTGACGTCGCCGGGCTCGCGCCGAGCGGGACGGATGCTCCGCAATGCCGGGCCGAGGAAAGAAAACTCCCTTGACCGGGGGCGGTCGGGCATGTCGGACGGGTAGAAGAGGCTGATCTCCTGAGCCGCTGGCGTAGCCAGTTCCACCCTGACGCCCGTAGCGGCGACGGACCCGGTGTTGTGGACGACGACGCGCATAGGCAGGAAGAGCCGCTTCATGAACTCGTACTCAGCTAGCTGCCGGTAGTAACCCGAGTTGGTGTGATACAAGGAGCTCGTTTCCAACATGGCGTATCGTCTCCCTAACCCGTAATCGGGGATGTCTTCCCGAGGCGGCGTTTCGCAGAACTCCGTCTGAAACGCGACCGACGTTCCCATCGAGTCGTCCCGACCGACTGCGGCGAACTCCACGGTCAGTTCGGCCTGCTCTGCGGCCGAGCCGTGCCCCATGCGGGCGACCTCATCGAGCGAGGCCGGTTTTGTCGGGTCGGTCGAACTGCCCCTCCTGACGTAAACTTTCTCCTTCTGGAGCTTGCCGTAGTCCCTCTTGAGGTAGACGGGGCGGACCTGCTGCTCGACTCGAATGATACCGACCTGCTTGCCCTCGATTCCGAACGCCTGGTAGTGGAACAGCAACGGGCGGTTGATCAGGTTATTCACGAACTGCTGTAGAGAGTGGTCGTCGAGATGATCAGAATGCCGGATGCCGACGACGTTGCCGCGCCCGCCGCGAACGTCTTCGACGCCGATGAGAATGTAGGCTTCCGACCGCCGCCACGCATTCGCAAAGCCGAGGATGTCCTTTAGCAGCTCGGACTTCTCGTCATCTGATGCTTTGACGAAGGGGTACTGGTCCCTCTTGAAATCGAGGGTCGTGCTCTCTTCCTCGTACAGCAGCCGCTCGAAAATCGCTGGCGTCATTCGGGCTCCTGCGGCGGTCTGGCGACGGACCTGGTAATTGTCCTGACGGGCATCGGTCAGCCCATTACCGGTGCCGGTCAGCTCGATACGAGCGCCGGTCAGCGTATTACCGCACCGGTTGGCCGATTTCGCGCGGCCAATGGTCTTGGTTCGGATTATCGCCCCGGAAAGGGAAGCGACGCCGTGTTCCTTCGTCACCTTATTTTACGCCAGCAGCGCCCTGCACTCCATCCCCTCCCTCCCGAACCGCTCCAGTAATTCCACCAGCTGCTTCTCATCCCGGCACTTCACCAGGATCAGCCACTGCTCCGGAATGCTCTCCGGGCCCCCCCGCCGCCGCTCGCATAAATGGCGGACTCAGCGGGGGTAGAGACCTTTCAGAGCAAGAATGTGACGGACGCGAACACGATCGGGGCGGTTCAATTGAAGCAGGAACTCGGTGACGCGTCCCACGGCCGTTCGCGCAAAAATGTGCCCTTCGTGAAGGCGGAAATGACGTGTCCAGCGGTCTTGGCGCGGATGAAACAGACGAACGACTCGGTTGGTCACAGGATCAATCGAGGCGACGTCGCTGCCCTTGTGCCGATTGCAAAGTGCGCACGTCCACGCCAGGTTCTCAGCGACGGTCTCGCCACGGTGCTTGCGGGCGATGATGTGGTCGGGTTGGTGCGGCTCCCAGCCGTCTTCTTCATGAAGCCCGCAGTATTCGCACCGGCCACGCGCTCGCTCTTGCACGTGTACGCGCACGGCAGCGGGGATGTCCTCTTTCACGACGGCACCGAACGACGCTCCCGCAGCCGGGCTTTGACGGCCTGCATCAGCATCTCAACATGCTCGAACTGATTCAGTTCCCATTCTTCCTCCTCGCTAAGCGATCCCTTCTTCGACCTGTCCAGCAAGGCGTTGAAGCGCTCCTGGGCTTGGCGAGAAGGGCGGTAGGCGAGCAACTCCTCCCGCGAGGGGCGGGAAGCAAGAAAATCAGCAACGTCGTCCACCAACCACGTCGCCAGGGGCTTGTTGGCCATGCGTCACATCCCCTTTCCTTGTCAGACAGTCGGGACCTCCCTCGATTGCCCCGCGGGCGTATCATACCCGACCGCGGAAGGACGTTGCAGCCGGTGTTCCTGCACTACGACAATAACGCCTTGCACTCCAAGCGAGGGCGCCGAGGTCAGCCGCTCGCCGAACAAGAAATAGGTTCCGTCTCCCCCTTCGCATCCAGGCTAATCGACGCCTTCTGAGGGGCGGTTTCCGTCTCTTGCAGGATGTTCACCATCAAGTCCTTCCAGAATCGCCCCGCCTCCGGCCGTTTGTGGAAAACCAGCCGGAAGGACGTGGGATTCGCCGGAGAATCCGGAAGCAAGCCAATGGCCGCGAAATAATCGCCCAGCCGATGGGGCACGGTTTGCGTCTGTTCGACGCCGTTGGGAGCGACGCGAATAGCGTCCGTCAACACACGATCCAGGGCGATGCGGCTGGAAACCCACTGCCGCAGCGCCTCGGCCTCCTCGGACGAGCGGCAAGCGATCTTCCACACGGTGTAGGTCGGCGATTGACGCATGATCGGGCCTGGGTCGTCAGGGGACAGGGGCGATTCGCTTGTTGCTCATGTGCTGATTCAGTAGCGCGTAACTGCCCGGCAAGAACTCAAAATCGTCTGGTGCATGGTGGATCGCCCCAGGCGGCTTCAGCTGAAGAATCAGCAGGAGCGCCGACTCGACCAGATCGAACTCAAAGCAAGCCGCCGGCGGACTGGCCGGGTGCGACAGAGCAAACCACTCCGCCCGGCGATGGTCGCTCGTCGCCCAGAATTCGCCCGATCCATTCCACGCGGCCGCCTGTTGCTGATTGACGCCGCTCTGAAGGAGGTCGTTCGCGCTGCTTTGGTCCGTTCCATGGTGCAGCCGGATGGATCTTTGCGCGGTTCCTTCGTCGGGTTGATGGGCGCTCACCATGACGAAAGGCCCAAATCCTTCCTGAGCGACAGGCCGTCGCCCGGAACTCCGTACACCATTCTACGACAGCAACGCCCGGCACTCCAATCCCTCCCGCCCGAACCGTTCCAGCAGCTGCCCTTGCTGCTTCGCGTGACGGCATTTCACCAGGATCAGGTACTGTTCCGCGATGCTCTCCGGCCCCGCCGGTGCATCCAGCGCCGCGCGGCTCGCGTTCGCCGTCGCCTCCCACGCCGCTTGCAGTTCAGGCGCCGCCCTCGGCGTCGGCGCCGGGAAGGGCGGAAGGCGCGCTTACGGTGCGGTCGCGCAAGCCCGCCCCTATCCCGCGTTTCCTGTGCGGACGCGGACGACAGGCACGCCACGAAATCTCGCCTCACAGGAGCTCCGAGCCATGCGAACCCGCTTGACGATTATCGCCTTGATGTTGGTTGGTTTGTTGATGCCGCGAGCCTGGGCCGACGACGCCGACGACGCAGCCTATCAGCAACAGCAGCAGGCGGCCGCGGCCCAGGCGGCCCAGGACCAGGCGTACTTTGAGCAGCGACAGGCGCAGGCGCAGCAAGCGGATGATGAGGCCCGTGCGGCGGCCCAGGCCGCGGCCGCGGCGCAGGCGGCCCAGGACGAGGCCTACTATGAGCAGCGACAGGCCGAGGTACAACAGCAGCAAGCGGATGAGGAGCGGGCGGAGGCCGACGCTGCGGCGCAGGCGCAGGCGGCCCAGGACCAGGCGTACTTTGAGCAGCGCCAGGAAGAGGCGCAGCAGCAAGCGGATGCGGAGCGGGCGGCCGCCGAGGCGCAGGCGGAAGCCGCGGCCCAAGCCGCCGCTCAGGGCCAGG
>DATKHW010000539.1:0-13419 GCA_035546275.1 Gemmataceae bacterium | reverse complement strand
TCGTCCAGGATCAGGATGCGCGGGTCCTTCAGAATGGCGCGGGCGATGGCCAGGCGCTGCCGCTGCCCTCCCGACAGCTTGACCCCGCGCTCTCCCACGACCGTGTCATATCCGTCGGGAAGACGTCTAATGACATCGTGAATGTGCGCCGTGCGGCAGGCCGTCTCCAGCTCCGCCTGCGTGGCCTCGGGACGAGCGTGGAGCAGGTTGGCCCGGATCGTGTCGTGGAAGAGGTACGTGTCCTGCGTGACCATGGCGACCTGGTCGAGCAGGGAGCGCTGCGTCACGTCGCGCACGTCCATGCCGTCGATGCGGATTTCGCCCTTTTGGGGGTCGTAAAAGCGGGGAAGCAGATAGGCCGCCGTGGTCTTGCCGGCGCCGCTGGGGCCGACCAGGGCCGTGAGCTGGCCGGGACGGGCGCGGAAGCTCACGCCGTCCAGCGCCGGCGGCCGGTCCGGGTCGTAGGCGAAGGTCACGTGGTCGAACTGGATGTCGCCGCGGACGTTGCGCAGCTCGGCCGCGCCCGGCCGATCCTGCACTTCCGGCGTGCGCTCCAGCAATTCGACGGATCGGCCGAAAACGCCTAGGGATTGCTGCAGGCTGAGGGAGACGTTGGCCAGCTGCATCACGGGGCCGTAGAGGCCGGTCAGGTAGGCCACGAACGCCACCACGTCGCCGATGCTCAGACGCCCGTTGATGACCATCATGCCGCCGTACCAGTAAATGGCCGCCGGGCCGAGAGCGGTGAGCAGCGTGAAGAAGAGCATCATCCACCGGCCGGTCAGGACGAGCTTGAGGCGCCGGCGGCGCACTTCCACGTCCTGCTCGGCGAAACGACGGGCCGCCTCCTCGCCGCGGTTGAACAGCCGCATCAGCATGTAGCCGCCGACGTTGAGCAAGTCGGCCAGCAGGGCGGTCAGGCGGCCCTGCTGCTCCTGGGCCTCTTTCGCCATCTGCCGCTGCCGGCGGCCGGCGCGATGCACCGGCAGCAGGAACAACGGCAGCGTCGCGCAGGCCGCCAGCGCCAGCGGCCACGACACGCAGAACAGGATCAGCAGCGTGCCGCCCAGCTGCACCACGCTGCCGCAGAGCGACGGCACAGAGCCGGTGATCGCCGTGCGGATCTCCGTGACGTCGTCGGACACGCGGGATGCGATTTCGCCGACCGGCGTGGCGGCGAAATAGCGCAGCGACTGCTTCTGCACCTGGCGAAACAGCCGGTTGCGCAGGTCGGACGTGACGCCCAGGCCGATCCGGTTGGTCAGGTAATCCTGGGCCAGGCCGATGAGGCAGGCGACGAGCGGGACCAGCGCCAGGCCGAGGACATAGGGCAGCAGCGGCATGGCCGACCCAATGCTGCGGCCCGCGGGCACGGCGTCGTCGATCAGGCCGCGCACCAGCAGCGGCGGCAGCAGGCCGACCGCACTGCCCACCATGACCGCCAGGATCGCGAGAAGGGCCGTTTTCCAGTAGGGCCGGAGCAACGCCGCCGCGTGCCGCCAGACTCCGCTGATTGGCCTTGGGGACGCCGAGTTGTTCGAGAGCAGGGTTGCCACTTCAGGCTCCCAAAAAGGGCGGAGACGAAGACATTGACAAATGGGGGCGGGACCGGTCCGCGCACCGCGGCTTTGCAAACAGGAAAGGGGACGCCCGGGGGCGTCCCCTCGCTGACCGGGCGAGCAGCGGCTTCTTAGCCCCAATACACCCAGTAGTAGCCGTTAAAGTCTTGGACGATTCGCGTGAAGTAACCTTGCTGCGACCGGCCAAGCGCGTCCCGGTCAGCGTCGGCGGGGAGGAAATAGGGACCGTCAGGACTCATGACAAAGCTCCTTTCGTGAGCATGAAAGACCTGTCGCGGCCGCCCCACACTACTGCGGAGCCGAAGGCTGCGACAATTGAAGGGATGGAACGGATCGAACATCGCGTCCTTTTCCCCGTGAAGACCGGCCCGCTCGGGCCGACCATCTTCACCAGTAACTACACGGCTCTGGACCGGTTTAACGCTTCTTCTTTGGAAATCTCGCGACCCGGCTGTTTCCGATCGGGATCGGCGTTGCGGGGCCGTCAAAGCGAAACAGCGAAGGCAGGCCAGCCGGCCCCCTTCGCTGCAATACGGCAATGGCTTCACGCGCCTTCTCCATAACCGCGCCGCTCGCTCACCTTGGCCTGCCCAATCCCCCGCTCCTTGGTGCGGACCTTTATACCGTCGCCGCGAGCAGCTCGTAGCGAGCAACAGGCGTATAAAACTCGCAATTATCGTCGTAATCGCTCACGATCCAGGGGCCGGCCTCGCACCAGCAGTGACCCATCAGCGGCAGGAATTCGAGGCCGACGACCAGGGCCGCCGAGGAGCCCGCCCACCGAAGCAAAGCCCAGCAGGCCAAAGACCGTTCCTTGCAGGCCATGGGCAGGATATGGCTGACGGCGATGCGACGGACGGTCTGATCCAGCGACCGCACCGCCTGTTCCCCCACCGGGGCGCGGCCGCGAGGGATGAACCGCTGCAGGCAGCGCTGCCAGGCGGTCACGGTTCGACCCCAGCCGAAGCAGAGCAGGCTCAGCTTCGCCAGCGTCAGCACCAAGAAGGCGCGAACCCAACCGAAGGACAAACGCTGGATGATGGAGAGGCAAGGCCCCAGCACGAGCGCCAACCCCGCGCCGCCGTCGCGGCGCGGCCGACCCTGCTGCACCACCCCCTGCTGCCGCAGCTGCTGCAACAGAGCCTGGAGGTCCGCTTGCACCCGGTCGGCGCCGACCTGGTAGCGCTGCGCCAGCAGCGGCACGGCGGCGGCGCTGCCCTGTTCGAGGACGGCCCGCAGCATCTCGGCGCCGACGGCGGGCAGGGCGTAGAAGCCTCCCCCCATGTTCAGCAGACGCGCCGTGCCGTCCTCCGCCGTCGCCAGGGAAACGTGCGGCGCCAGCGTATAGTCGATCGCCGGCGACAAATCCTCGGGCGCCGGGCTTTTCCATACGGCAAGGTCCATGTTATTCTCCCTTCAAGGATGTTAATTGAGTCAAACACTCGCGGCGACGGCGCGGCCTTCCGGCGTTCGCGCGGCCGGACAGAAGACGGTCACGGGCGTCATCGGGCGTTGCTGCTCCGCCTGCAGCGAGCACCAGCGCAGCCACGCCAGCGTCAGGTTCAGCTTGTCCAACATGCCGGTGGGCATGTAGCCGAGCGACGTCTGGTGGAGGTGCTGGATCAAGACCTCCTTGTCGAACACCCCCAGGTCGTCCACCGGGGCTTCGCGGATGAGCGTCTCCAGGAACGGCAGGTTGCGGGCCAGGCCGCGGTGGACCAGGGCGTTGTAATGGCCCTTGCTGCGGCGATTGCGGATGGCCTCCGGCAGCACGTCCCGCATGGCGCAGGCCAGCAGCGGCTTTTGCGAGCGCGGATCCTGCCGGAAACGGCTTTGAATCCCGAGACACAGGCTGGCGAAGCGCGTGTCCAGGAAGGGGTGGACGTGGGCCAGGCCGTGGGGAGCGGCCGCGTACCAACTGAGGCAGTCGCCGTGGGTCGATTGCAGCATCGCAATCGCCGCCGCCACGGTCGACGACCGATGCGCCGGCTTGAGATGGCGGAGGGCGCGCTGGCGAAGCGCCTGCGACCGCGTGAATTCGGGCCGAATCCAGGGGGCGACGGCGCCCGGCTTGTGCGGCCGCCACGCGGCCGGCAAAAGCGGAGCGACGCCGAATTTCCACAGAAAGCTCCAGGCGGAGCGGTTCTTGGCCAATCCCCAAGCCTTGGCGTCGCGCCAGGCCGACAGCAGCCGGCTGCGGCGGAGCAGATCGGCCAGATGATGGGGCGCCTGGTCGATCACCGCCTCGGCGCCGTAACCGGTGAGCAGCGTGTCGGCCCCGACGCCGACGGCCGCCTGCACCATTTTCCCCAGAAGATTCGCGCGGAAAAGCCCCGCCCAAGGCTCGTCGTGCTGCGGCGGGTTGACGAAGCCGTCATAGTCGAGGAGATCGTCGCCGCGCACGCGGTGGGGGACGAGGCCCGCTTGCCCCAGGGCGCTTTCCACGTAAGGCGTCTCGCGGGACAGCCCGTCCAGGCGCTCGAACACGAGCGAAACGGCGTGCAGCGGCGGTCGGCCCGGCGCCTGGCCCAGCGCGTCGCGCGCCAGCAGGGCCACCGCGGTCGAATCCATGCCGCCCGACAGATGCGAGGCGACCCGGCCGCGCAGCTGCTCGGCCACGGCCCGGCGCAGTCCGTCGGCCACGAGTTCGCCGACTTCCTCCAGCCGGCCGGTTCCGGGATCGATCATTCGCTGCTGCCAATCCCAGTAGCGCTGCTCCCGGACCTGCCCCTCCGCCGCCCGCGCCTGGACGGCGGCGCCGGGGCTGACGCGGTAGACGCCCTCGTAGGCGCATTGCGGCGTCGCCGGCTCGGAGAGCGCGGCGCCCGGCAGCGCCAGGAATTCGGCCAGGTAATCGAGGTTCAAGGACCGGCGCGGCAGCAGCTGCAGCAACGGCCGCAGGCACGTGCCGAACGCCAGCCCTTCCGGATGCTTCGTCCAGAAGAGCGGATAACCCCCGCGCGGGTCGCGGCTGCCCAGCAGGTGCTTCTTGTCGCCGTCCCAAACCACCAGGGCAAAACACCCCTCCAAACGGGTCAATCCCGCCGGTCCCCAGCAGCGATAGGCGGCCAGGGCCAGGGCCGCATCGTCGGGCATGTCCGCGGACGCCGTTTCCGGCGGCAGTTGCTTGACCAGCTCGGAGCGATATGTGAGGCGGCCCATCAGGACGGCGTGCAGGCGGCCCTGTCGCGCATGGCTCACCAGGGAGCGCGGGTCCTCGGGACGCCGACCGAAGAACTGAAATTCCGCTTGTTCATTTAGTATGACGACGGCGAAACCCACTTGCATGGTTCATCCTCCCCAAAAGTCAGCCGACCGACGATCATGGCGCCCGACAAAAAAGGGGGGCCGGCCAGGTTCCTGAAGCAGCAAACCTGTCCGGCCCGGTTGCGTTCACGCCGAGACTTAGTCGCGGAAAAACCCGTTGGGATCCTGGAAATCCTTGTAGAGGTCGGAGCCTTGGACCAGCTTGAACGCCCGGCCCAGGACGACCAGTCGCGGCGTCGCATAGGCCCGGGGGGCCGCCGTCTCGCTCGCCTTGACTTCCGCGGACTCCAGCTTGCCGACTTCACGCATTTCGTTCTTCAACATGGGAACACTCCTATCAAGAAACCCTCAGCGTCGCGGCCGCCCCACAAACACTGCGGAGTCCACGGCTGCGACGCGGGATGGAAGGTGTGGACTATTGTTGCGTCCTCCTTCGCTCCCCGACCGGCCCCTGCGGCCGGCCGTCTTCGCCAGTAACTACACGGCTCTCAGCCCGTTTAACGCGCTTTTTTCCGAAAAAGGTGTCATTCCGAAAAAGGTGTCAGGAACCTTTTCCGCTTGACCGAAAACAGGCGGCTGCTTATCCTCCCCCAACATGGGAAGACCCTTACGAGCGTCGACGGGCGGCCTGGTTTACCACGTGCTCAATCGGGCCAACGCCCGCCTGCCCCTGTTCCAAAAGGACGGCGACTACGACGCCTTCGAGCAGGTGCTCGACGAGGCGCACCGCCGCTTCGACGTCGGTCTTTTGGCTTATTGCCTGATGCCCAACCACTGGCATCTGGTCGTCCGGCCGCAGGAGGACGGCGGCCTGTCGCGCTACGTCGGCTGGCTGACCCTGACCCACACGCAGCGCTGGCACGCCCATTACCACACGGTCGGGGGCGGACACGCCTACCAGGGGCGTTTCAAGTCCTTTCCGATCCAGGAAGACGAGCATCTATGGACGGTGTGCCGCTATGTGGAGCGCAACGCCCTGCGGGCGGCCCTGGTGCGGCGGGCCGAGGACTGGCGTTGGTGCAGCCTGTGGCGGCGGCAGCGCGGGGGGCCGGCGGCGCAGGGGCTGCTGGCGGAGTGGCCGGCGCCGCGCCCGGCCGGTTGGCTGGGCTGGGTCAATGCACCGCAGACCGAGGCGGAGTTGGCGGCGTTGCGGCGTTGTGTGGCGCGCGGCCAGCCGTTCGGCGGCGAAGCCTGGGTCGGGGAGACGGCAGGGCGATTGGGACTGGATACGACGCTGCGGCCCCGAGGACGGCCGCGGCAAACACGCGCGAAAAGCGAAAAAGGTTCCTGACACCTTTTTGCGCGGGTCAAGGGGCGGGTTGCGGGCAGTCATTCGCACGGCCGGACTGCGGCGGCGGCTGGTGCGTTTCCGCCCTAGGTTCAAAAGGATTGGGAAGTGCAGTCCACCGCGCCTGCCGGTCGATCTCCGCCCGCCGTGCCCGCGACACTACCAACACGACGCCGACCACCGGCAGGGCAATTAGTATTCCGGCAATCGCGGAGCCTGCCATATAGTGCTCGATGCGCGCTACCTCGAGTGCCACCGGATCGAGGGATTCAATGTCATCGGCGACCTCCACGAGGCTCTCGCCGTAGGAATGCCACCAGAGTTCCAGCAGCGCGGGGACAGCCGGCCTGGCTTCCGGACCGATCTGGGAAAGGGCCTCCGCCGCCCGATCACGCGTGAAGAGGTCATCGCTCTTCAATACTTCCGTAAGGGCGGCGACCCGGGGCGGCTCTGCCGCAGCCATCGCCCGGATGGCATCCGCGCAAATAATGGAGTCCGGATTCTTCGTCAACGCAAGCAAGGCGGCGTCTCGCTGCTCGACGTTGTCCAGGCCAAGCGCGGCATCCAGTTGCTTGTTTCTCCCGCTTTCGATCCGCGGCCGGACTCTCTGCTTCGGTGCCCTTTCCTTTTCCCATTCCTCCAGTGCGAATTGGGCTTCCTGATGCACTTTTTGGTCCGAACTCCCCAGTCGGTGCCGCCAAAAACTGACGGGCATCCCTTCCGCAAAGGGCTCATTCCTGAGCAAGCCTAGGGCCGCCCATCGGCCCGCCGGAGATACAAGGCAGTAGCTCAGCCCCATAACGGCGCCGAGCCCGAACACAAGCCCCACGCGCCTGGCATACGCTTTGAAACGGCCCGAAGCTGCAATCGCGCCGGGGCCGGAATGCGGAGCTTCGAGCAGCCTCAGCAGTCCCGCTGCGAGCGCTCCGGCAATCGCGCAACTGAGTACGGGATAATAAACAAAAGGTCCGTCCCGGTATTCTGCAAGCCGGCTGTCAGCGAACACGATTAGGATGGCGCCGATCGCCCCGAGCAGCAGTACACCAACCCCAAGTCCTGTCGCAGTCCGTTTGAAGAACTTCCGTTTATCATTGTCCTGTCCACGCAGCAGCCAAATCACTGCTTCTCGACACGTTATGGCGATCGCGCAGGCAGTGGCCATGAGTAATAGACGCTGGGGCGCATCCATATCTTCTCCGCGGACTGACGCGGTCATGTCTTTGATAAGAATCAGGAGCCCGAATAGGAACAACGGCACGGCTGCTCCAAGCGCCATCCCAAGGATTGCGCCGCCGACCGCGCCGAAGATTCTGCGCCACATTGTTTGCACCAGATTAAAGGGCCTGGAAGCGAAAAGGTGTCAGGAGCGAAAAGGGAGCGAAGCGAAAAGCGAAGCGAAAAGGTGTCAGGAACCTTTTCCGCTTGCGGCTGACCTATTCAAAGGGCAACGGCGTCAGGAACCTTGCGAGCTTCGAAAGATCCCTGACGCTCTTCGTTGTTGGCAGGCGGCCTGCTCGGGCAGATCGCGCCATTTCACGGCTCCAAGGCGACGAGCTTCCAGTTCTGGTCCAGCCGACCCTCTCGGCTTTCCTTCTCGACCGGGAATAAAACCAGTTCTCCCCCCTCCTTTCCTGCCGTCTTGCGGATCGGGACGAGCGAAAGGCCTGTCTCGACGTTTTGGATGAGATAACCGTGCTTGGTCTTCACGAGGTTCCAGCGCTGGTATTCTTCCCCTTCCCCGTCCACCTTTTCGAGGCGAACCTTGCCGCGTTCCTTTTTCCGGGTGGCGGCGACCGGGACGAGCGCCAAACCCGATTCGGCGCTCTTGAGGAGAAAGCCGTTTTTGGTTTTCACGAACACCCACCGTTGCTTCGGACGGCCATCCGGATTGTCGTCCGAAATCTGGTACAACATCACTTCGCAGCCGTCCTTGTCGATGTTGTCCGGGTCAGGAACCAGGGCGAGGCCGCTGTCCGCGCTTTGGATGATGGTGTCCGCACGGACCGACGACGGGACGAGCAGAAGCCCGACCGCGACGCTCACGACTATAAGGACGCCCAGCCGATTCATGAAGTGCCTCCTGTGGGCAGGACGCGGGAAAAATGGCGGCGCAGGCGCGACGACGCGCTTGGCTTGGAGGCACTCACAAAAAGGTGGCTGGAACTCTAAAATCACAGTTCCAGCCACCTTTTTGTGAGTGCCTCTTTACGCCAGCGCCAGTCCGCAACGGTTTGGCGCTCAAGCATTCGCGCATCGTAGGCCTGTGGCGAGCGGCTGTCAACGAAAAAGCCCGTTGCATGGGCGTAATTGGCGCCAGATCGCTTTTGCGATTGACCGTCGCAGCAGCAAGCAAGGCCGGCGCCTGGCGGCGATCCTCGCGCCGCCCCGCCGGCGCCATATTCTCTCATCGTCGCCCATATCCGAGTGCCCACATCCCCCTTCGGCATGGTATGAATAGCTTCCGCAGCCCGCCTCGCGGCCGCTGAACCGGCGGCGCCCAACGGCGGGGGGGGACCGGACCCTTGGCGCCGTGGCGCAGGGCCGGATAATCTCGATAAGCCAACGAGTTACGGTGCGCCAAGCGATGCGCGGCATGGCGCAACGCTGGCCCCTCGATTCGTGGAGGAGGAATCATGTCGCCGGACACGCCCTGCCCGTCCAAGGAGGTCCTGCGCCGCTCCCTCAATCCCGACGCCTCGATGGACGAGGCGGAACGGCAGCGCATCGAGGCGCACGTGGACGGCTGCGAGCGGGGCTGCAAGGCGGCGATCGAGGCGCTGCTTCGCGACAACACGCTGGCGGCCGAGCCGGACGCCACAAGTCCGCTCGGCGGGCCGAAGGTTGCGGCGGTCGATCGCCCCATCCCTAACGTCCCCGGCTACGAGATTCTGGCGGAGCTGGGGCGCGGCGGCATGGGCGTCGTCTACAAGGCCCGCCAGCTCAGCCTCAACCGTCTCGTGGCCCTGAAGATGATCCTGGCGGGGTCGTATGCGTCGGCGGACGGTTTGGCGCGGTTTCGCCGGGAGGCGGAAGCCGTCGCTTCCTTGCAGCATCCGAATATCGTGCAAATCCATGAAGTCGGCGAATGCGTCGGGGCCCCGTACATCACGCTGGAGTACGTCGAGGGCGGCACGCTGGCGCAGCAACTCGGCGGGGCGCCGCAGCCGGCGCAGCAGGCGGCCGCCACGGCGGAAACGCTGGCGTGGGCCGTCGAGTCGGCCCACCGCCGGGGTGTGGCCCACCGCGACCTGAAGCCGGCCAACGTGCTGGTCGCCGCCGACGGCGTGCTGAAAATCACCGACTTCGGCCTGGCCAAGCGCATGGAAGACGACGCGGGTCACACGCGGTCCGGCGAAGTCGTCGGCACGCCGAGCTACATGGCGCCGGAACAGGCGCAAGGCCGCCGCAAGAAGTGCGGGTCGGCCTGCGACGTGTACGCGCTGGGGGCGATCCTCTATGAGATGCTGACGGGCCGGCCGCCGTTCCGGGCGCCGACGGCGATGGAAACGCTCCTGCAGGTCTTGTCCGACGACCCCGTACCGCCGCGGCGCTTGCAGCCGAAGACGCCGCGAGATCTGGAAACCATCTGTCTGAAATGTCTGCAAAAAGACCCGGCCCGGCGGTATACATCGGCGGGCGCGCTGGCCGAGGACTTGCGGCGGTTCCAGGCGCATCGGCCGATCCAGGCCCGGCCGACCGCCTGGCCGGAGCGCGGGCTCAAATGGGTCAAACGGCGGCCGGTGGTCGCGGCCCTGACGGCGGCGGTGACGCTCGTCGTCCTGGCGGCCACGGCGACGAGCTGGGCGTTGGCGGGCTGGGCCTTCTACGAGCTGAACGCGGCTCAGCAGGCGGACCGGCGTCGCGTGCAGGCCCAGGTGGAGCAGCTTGGCAGCGCGGGGCCGGAGGCGGTGAAGCCGATCTTGGACGCCCTGGCGCGGGATCGAGACGCCGTCCGCCCGCGGCTGCGCGAGCTGTGGGCCGATGCGAGCGACGATCCGCAACGCCGGATTCGGCGGATGCGGGCCGGCTTGGCTCTGTACGGCGAGGACCCGTCGCTGCGGGATGAGCTGGCCCACTGGATGCTCGAAGCCCCGGACCCGCGCGAAGTGCTGCTGGTGCGCGACGTGCTGGCGCCGCACGGCGCCGACCTGGCGGAATGGCTGTGGAGCAAGGCCGAGGACGCGACAGGCAACGCCGAGGTCCGCTTTCGGGCCTTGGCGGCGTTGGCCGCTTTCGCCCCGACCGATCCGCGCTGGGACCAGGCGGCGCCCGCGGCGGTCGAGCAGCTCCTCAAGGCCGACCCGCTGCAGCTGGGGGTATGGCAGGAGGCGCTGCAGCCGGTGCGAGAGCGGCTGAACGACCCCCTCGTGAAGGTCTTCCGCGACCCCAACGCGGCCCCGTCCGACCGCCGCACCGCCGCCGCGGTGCTGGCCGAATACGACGGCGACCATCCCGCCGCCCTGGCGAACCTGGCCTGCGATGCGGACGCCGAGCAATTCGCCTTGCTCCGGCCGCCGTTGGACAAGAAACGCCAGGAGGCGTCCGCCGCACTGACCGCGGAGCTGACCCGGCCGGCGCCCGCCAAGGAAGCCGAGACCGACCGGATTGTCCGAGCCCGGCGGCAGGGCAACGCGGCGGCGGCGCTGGCGGCGCTGGGACAACCGGACGCTGTTTGGTCCGTCCTAAAGCACTCGCGGACGCCGGACGCGCGCACCGTCCTAATCCACGGTCTGGCGACGCACGGCGCCGACGTGCAAGCGCTGATCGACCACCTGGAAACGGAAGAGGGCCCTTCCATCCGGGCGGCGCTGATCCTGGCGCTGGGGGAGTACCCCGAGAAGCAGCTCCCGCCGAGGATTCGTGCGGCCCTGACGCCGAAGCTCCTGGCCGCCTACCGCGACGACCCCGACCCGGGCGTCCACGGCGCCATCGACTGGCTGCTGCGCTGGGGCAAGGAAGGCCCGGTGGATCGGCCGATCGACTGGGGCGGCCGCGCGGAGCTGGAGAAGATCGACGCCGAGCTGGCCGGCAAGCCGGGGCCGGCCGGCCAGCGCTGGTTCGTCGCCGCCCACGGCCAAACCTTCACGGCCGTGCCCGGCCCGGTCACGTTTCCCATCGGCTCGCCCAAAGACGAGCCGGGCCATGGAGATAGCGAGACCTTGCACCGCATGACGATCGACCGATCCTTCGCCGTGGCCGTCCAACCGGTGACCGTGGCGCAGTGGCTGAAATTCGAGAAGGCCATGCAGGACGCCCACCGCACCATCAAAAACTACCGCAGAGAGGAGTTTGCTCCGGAATCGGATTGTCCCATCATCTCCGTTTCCTGGTACGAAGCCGCCATGTATTGCCGTTGGCTCAGCGAACAGGAAAACGTCCCGGAAAAGGACATGGTGTATCCTTGCATTCCCGAGATCCTGAAACACGCCGACGGGCGGACGCCGTTGACGCTGGACAAGGGCTATCTTTCGCGGACGGGTTACCGCCTGCCGACGGGCGCGGAATGCGAGTACGCCTGCCGGGCCGGCTCGGCGACGGCCTGGTGCTGCGGCGGCGCCAGGGAGCTTTTGCCGCGCTACGCCTGGTTCGACCAGAACAGCCGCAATCGCAGCTGGCCGGTGGGCCGGAAGAAACCCAACGAGCTGGGATTGTTCGACGTCCACGGTGACGCCTGGATCTGGTGCCAGGACAGCTTCCGGGACTATGCCGCCGCCGACGCGGTGGACGCCGAAGACGACAGAGATATAAAGGATGATATAACGCGTGTTTTGCGCGGCGGCTCCTTCAAATACCAACCGGCCCTGCTGCGCTCCGCGTTCCGCGAGTTCGACCGACCCAGTTACCCAGGCGAATCGACGGGCTTCCGTCTGGCGCGGACGCTGCCCCCGGACCACTTCGCCGTTTCGCCTCCGAAATAGGCAGGACGCCGCTTCGCGCCCGGACCTCATCCAGGCCCCGCTCCACGCGAACCGCGGCCGCGCCCAGGACGGCCAGCAGGAACAGGTTGAACATCAAGACGCCGTAGAGCAGCGCCGGAGCAAAAAGATTCATTTCCGCGTCTCCATCCAACGACGCCCGTCGTCGTCTGCAGTAACTACGCGGCTGGCGGCGTCATGTAACGCAAATTCCTTGAACGACGAGGAACTTTTTCCGTGAAGCGAATCGCGCCCTGCAACCGATCTTTCCCATAAAGCCGGCCCGGTCGCCGCTCCCTCTTTGCCCACATCCCTGATTTCGCCTGGAGGACGTCCCGTGTACCGGCCGGGATGGGGAGGGTGGATTCATGCGCGTCCGACTTGCGGCGCTGGGGCTGCTGGTGCTGGCGGCGACGGGGTGCGAGGCGGTGCAGCTGCGCAACCACGTCGTCAAGCAGGCCGCCACCCTGACCGACATTCAGTACCAGCAGGTGCTGGACAACCTGGCCATGTTCGTGCAGGACCCGGCCGCTCTGCCATACTTCTCGCTGACGCCGACCGGATCGGTCGGCATCCAGCAGACGGGCACCGCCTCCGCCGGCGTCAACTGGGACTACTTGGGCGCCGGCAGCGCCTTCATCAACCACGCCGACAAGAAAAACCTCGGTTTGATGGGAAACGAGCAGGCCATCGGACAATGGTCCACCTCGTCCCTGCTGAACCCCGACGAGCTGACTTTGATGCGCTGGGCCTTCCAGAGGGCGCTCGGCTGCTCGGGGCAGGACGGGCAAAAGGAGCTGGAGGGCTTCTTCAAGTACAACCCGGCCCGCCTGGAGGCCTTGCAGTCCGGCTGGTACGGCGCCGGCGGCTGCAAGGACGTGCCGCGCGGCGCTTGCTACGTCGGCCATTACCATGGCACGTATGTGTGGGTGACGCCGGAAGGGATGGAGGGGCTGACTCGCTTCACGCTGGCCATCCTGGACATCGCCACGACGCTGGTCCCCCGACCGGACCCGCACATCGCGCAGCTGGCCGAATTGGAGCAACGCCTGAAGACCGTGCACGACCTATACGGGTATCTGGAGGACAAGAAATCCGCGGAGGCGATCCGGCTGAACAAGGCCTACGCCCAGCTGCTGGATCAGTACACCACCCTCCTGGAAGAGCATCTCAAGGAAAAGCCGGCGGAGTCGGGCTTGTTCAACAAGATACGCAAGGATTTTCAAAATCTCACGCCTCCCCCAATCGTGCCGCAGCCGGGGGGCTAGCCGGTTAGCGAGCGGCGCGGCGTAAACGAGCGGCGCGGCGTCAGCTCGCCGGTGATTCTCTCACCGGCGAGCTGACGTCCGGAAGAAAAGGCGTCTGGAAC
>DATKHW010000538.1:0-5441 GCA_035546275.1 Gemmataceae bacterium | reverse complement strand
CGCGGCGAATCATCTCCGGATCGGTGCGAAACGACTCGTGCATCAATGGCACGCTCGTCGCCTTCTTGACGCCGGCCAGCTTGGCGCTCGCGGCCGACACCGCCAGATCGCCGTGGGCGATTTCCTCCGGCAGAGTCAGGCTTCCCACGAACCGGCGGACCGGCGGCTGCCAGGTCGGAAACGGCGCGACGGCGGCGACGAGGTCCTTCAAGTACTGCATCGCCAGCGCAAATTCCACCTGATATTGAACCCCCTGCCAATTGTCGCATAATTGCCCGTAGAAAATCTGGTATTTTTCCACCAGCGGTTTTTCGCGGCCGAGGCGGCGCAGGAAGAGGCTGTCCGGCGCCAGGTCGTGGGCGATCTCGCCGTGCCCCTCCTGGAACTCGTCGGCCAGGGCGAAGTCCACGCCGTGCGGCAGGTCCATGAAAAAGCGACCGACGTCCACCAAAATCTTGAGCCGGGCCATGATCGTCCCGCCGAAGGGCGTGGCCAGAAAGATCGTGCGATCGAAGCCGCCGTGGCGCACCTCCGCGTACCAGCGAAACACCAGGCCGCCGGCGCTATGGCAGACGAAGATGGCCTTGTCCGGATCGGCGACGCACCGGTGCATCTCGCGCACCAGGAACTCGCCGCAGCGGGACAGGCTCTCGTTGTTGGGATAGCGGAAAACCAGCAGCGGCCGGCCGGCCAAGCCCTTGTCCTGCGCAAACGCGTGCAGATAGTCGGCGAAGGCGAAATCGGCGCCGCGCAGGCCGTGCGCGAAGATGATCGGCCGCTCGCCCTGCCCGATCTGTCCATCGCGGCAGCGGATCAGCCGGCCGGTATCGCGGTCGCAGGTGAACAGGCCGTGCCGCGGGTCGTCGCCGAACAAGCCGTCGCGTTCCATCAGCAGCCGCCGCAGCCGGTGCAGCGTCCCATCCTCATCGGCGATATCTGTTGTCTGCCCATCGTCCTTGTCGCCCAATCGGCCTACTGCGGCCAGGCGGACGGAGTCGAGGGCCGCGTCCAGGTCGAAGTCGGCGTTGCGGCATAAGTGCAGGGCGAAGCAGTCCGCCTCCTCCCGCTGGGCCGCCGTGCAGGTGAACCGGCCCGGTTCCGCTGTGAGAGCGCCGATCAGGAACCGGCGAGCATCCGAGACCGGCACATAATCGACGACCCCTTCGACGGCGTCTTGCCATGCCCAGGCGCATCGGGTGTGGCCCAGGGCGTTGTGCGCGATCTCCTCGGCGAGGACGAATGCCAGCGCCGCCTCGCCGCGATCGGCATCGGCCAGCACATCCAACTCCGCCGGCGTGACGTAGACCTGACCGCCGCCAACGGTGAACGCCTCGCGGCTTGGCCGATCCAGCACGGTAAGGCGATAGTGGAAAGCGGCTGGTTTGAGGCGCCCCGGCAACTCCGCGACGAGCCGATCGAAGACGCGCTGCGCGGCCGGCGGCGTGACCGAGGCAGGCCGGCAATCGAGCAGCCGTCCGTGCGCGTCGGCGGCGCGGCGGGACTCCGCCTCCGGCGTCACCTCATCGGATGGAAAAAGACGCTCCGGAATCTCCGCGACGGCCCGGACGATCTCGCCGCCGAGGTTGACGCCAGGCAGCCGCAGAGCCGCGTGATCCAGGCGATCCCGCAAAGAGGGAGTAAGAGTCGGTGGCTGCGTCCCCGGCTCCGCGGCATGGACGGCGGACGGCCAAAAGGCGACAACCAGCGCCAGAGACAGGGAGATGGCATGGGGCATGAGCGTTTTCCTCGTTCGGCGCTCTCCGAAATACAGGGCCGCCGGGGCATTCTATCGACGGGGACCCGACCGCCGCAATGATCCGCAGCGCAGCGCCAGCGAATTCAATGCCGACGCCTTGACACGTTCGGCGACCGTCACTACCTTTATACTTTCCGACTGAGCCGGTTGACGACGGCGTGAAGACGCAGGGAGGGAACGGTGGCGGGTCAGAATGTTGCCAGCGAACGCATCCGCATCCGGATGGAGGCCTACGATCACGAGGTGCTGGATCGCACCGCGCGCGAGATTGTGGACACGGCCAAGCAGACCGGGGCGGAGGTGCACGGCCCCATCCCGCTGCCGACGCGGATCGAACGGTACACGGTCCTGCGCAGCCCGCACATCGACCGCAAATCGCGCGAGCAGTTTGAGATTCGCACGCACAAGCGCCTGATCGACATCCTCCAGCCCACCGGCAAGACCATCGAGGCGTTGAACAAAGGATTGAGTCTGCCCCCCGGCGTGGACATCAAGATTCGCGTCTTGGCCGCCAAGGCGGGATAAGCAGTGGTCCGTGGTCAGTGGCCAGTGGTCAGCCAGAAACGTTGCTGGCTGGCCACTGGCCACTGGCCGCTAAGGATTGGTGCATCATGGTGACGCTGAACGTCTACAACCGCCAAGGCGAATCGGTCGGCACGGTGGACGTGGACCCGGCCGAGTTCGGCGGCAAGGTCAACAAGCAGCTGCTGCACGACGTGGTCGTGCAGTATCTCGCCAATCAGCGGGCCGGCACGCATTCGACGCTGCGCCGCGGCGAGGTGGCCGGCAGCACGAAGAAGCTCTTCCGCCAGAAGGGCACCGGCAACGCTCGCGCCGGCACGCGCCGCACCAACAAGCGCAAGGGCGGCGGCACGTCCAAGGGGCCGAAGCCGCGCGACTATGAATATCACATGCCCAAGCGCATGGTGAAGGCGGCCACGCGCATGGCCATTCTGAGCAAGCTTGAGGACAAGGAAGCGATCATCCTCGACGACCTGGCGCTGACCGAGGTGAAGACCAAGCAGGTGGTCGGCTTGCTGAAAGCGCTGACCAAGGCGCTGCAACCCGCGCCGGCGCCCGAGGCGGCGCCGCCGGCGGGGGAAGAATCTCTGAAGAAGGCGAAGCCGAAGCCGTTCACCTGGCTGGTCGGCACGGTCGGCTACGACAAGAACGTCTACCTGTCGGCTCGCAATATCCACGGCGTGGAAGTGCTGCCGGCCGACCAGTTCAACGCCTACACGGTGCTGAAACAGAAGCGGCTCCTGCTGACCAAGGCGGCGCTGGAGGCGCTGCGGAAGGGCAAGGAGCCGGCGGAACAGAAATAGGGCGGCGAGCGGGGGGCGTCAGCCCCCTGATGGGAGAAGACCCTCATGGCAGGCACAAACCATCCGGCGCGGAGGAAAGGGCCGAAGCTGGAGCCGTATCAGGTGATCTTGCGGCCGCTGGTGACGGAAAAGGGCACGCACCTGTCGCAGCATCACAGCGAGAAGCGCAAGGTGTTCACGCCGGCCTACTCGTTCGAGGTCAACCAGTGGGCGACCAAGACCGAGATTCGGCACGCGGCCGAGGAGCTGTTCGGTGTTCACGTCAAGAAAGTGAACACGCAGAACCGCATCGGCAAGCGCCGCCGCTACCGCTTCAAGATGGGCAAGCTGCCCGACTGGAAGAAGGCGATCATCACGCTGACCGCGGACAGCCCGCCGATTGAGTTCTACTAATCGGTCATTCGTCATTCGTCATTCGTCATTCGTGGAGGCCCTTGGCTTGCCGCGAATGACGAATGACGAATGACGATTGACCACTCCGACAGGAGTGAGTTATGGCCATTCGCCAATACAAGCCGGTGACGCCAGGGCGGCGGCAGGGGTCGGTCAGCGACTTCTCCGACATCACCGACCGCAAAAAGAAGCCGGAAAAATCGCTGCTGGAAGCCAAGCCCAAGAAGGGCGGCCGCAACAACCAGGGCATCGTCACCTCGCGCTTCCGCGGCGGCGGGGCCAAGCGCCAGTACCGCATCATCGACTTCAAGCGCATCAAGGACGGCGTGCCGGCCAAGGTGATCGGCATCGAGTACGATCCAAACCGCACGTCGCGGATCGCGTTGATCCAGTACGAGGACGGCGAAAAGGCGTACATCCTGGCGCCGGAAGGCCTCAAGGCGGACGACGTGATCCAGAGCAGCAAGGAGGCCTTGGAGCCGCGCGTCGGCAACTGCATGCCGCTGAAAGTGATCCCGCTGGGCATGAGCATCCACAACGTCGAGATGCAGCCCGGCCACGGCGGCCAGCTGTGCCGCAGCGCCGGCTGCGGTGCGACGCTGACGGCCCGCGACGGCAAATGGGCGCAGATCACGCTGCCCTCCGGCGAGGTGCGGCGCGTGTCGTCGGAGTGCCGAGCGACGCTGGGCATGATCGGCAACGCCGAGCACATGAACATCAGTCTGGGCAAGGCCGGCCGCAAACGCCATATGGGCCGCAAGCCGCACAACCGCGGCACGTCGCAGAACCCGGTCAGCCACCCGATGGGCGGCGGCGAGGGTCGGACCGCCGGCGGCCGGCATCCGTGCAGCCCGACCGGCGTGTTGGCCAAGGGCGGCAAGACGCGGAAGAAACGGAAGCCGTCGAACGCGGCCATTATCCGCCGCCGCCGGCCCGGCCCGCACTACGCCCCGAAATAAGGGCTGAATCTTCTGACGCCCACGCTCTGCGTGGGCGCGAGGAAACTAATACGGGCCATTTACAAAATCCAGGCTGCCTATATAATTCCTGCTTCCCACTGGAGTGGGTTCGATGAGTCGATCGCTGAAAAAAGGCCCGTATGTCGATGAGCGGTTGATGTCCAAGGTGGAGCGCAACGCGCGCACCAACAACCGCGATCCGGTCAAGACGTGGTCGCGCGATTGCACCATCGTGCCGGAGTTCGTCAGCCAGACGTTTTTGATCCACAACGGGCGGCAATTCGTCCGCCTGTACGTGACCGAGGACATGGTCGGCCACAAGCTCGGCGAGTTCGCCCCAACCCGTACGTTCAAGGGGCACAGCGGCGGCAAGGGGAAGAAATAGCTCTCAGCTATCAGCTTTCAGCCATACCTGGCGGCTGTAGTGAATGGCTGATAGCTGTAAGCTGATAGCTGACAGCTTGGCCCGGGGTGGAGCAGTGGTAGCTCGCCAGGCTCATAACCTGGAGGTCGCAGGTTCAAATCCTGCCCCCGGAACTGGACGCTTTGGAAGCCCGCTCTTCCCGTGGGGAGCGGGCTTTTCCAGCCTGTGAGGTTGCTTATGCACTACAAGGCCATTCACCGCTTCGCCGACATGGCGGCGAAGAAGATTCGGCCGTTCGCCGCGCTCATTCGCAACCGCTCGGCCGACGAAGCGCTGGAATTGCTCCGCTTCCTGCCCAACAAGAGCGCCCGCCTGCTGGAAGCGGTCCTTCGGAGCGCGCTGGGCAACGCCGAGGACCGCGGCGCTCGCAACATCGAGGACCTGATCGTCGACGAGTCGCGGGTGGACGGCGGGCCGATCATGAAGCGGATCATGCCGCGGGCGCGCGGCACGGCCTACCCGATCAAGCGGCGTTACGCCCATATCCACATTGCCCTGTGGGACGGCGAGGAAGAACAGCTGGAAGAGACGACCACGACGGAAGCGACGGCGAAGAAGTAACGTTCATGAGCGGCGCGGCGTCA
>DATKHW010000537.1:0-6282 GCA_035546275.1 Gemmataceae bacterium | reverse complement strand
CGACTCGATCGATCCGGCCGACGGCCAGGCGCGGCATCGTCCGACGCAGAGGCGGCGCAAGCAGGACCACCGCCAGGTAGCCCGCCAGGGGAACGACGAGATACAGCGGCCACGGCAGCGGTTGCAGGAAGACGACGGGGCAGAAGGCGAGCAGCAGGACGCCGCCGTGAATGGTCGGCCAACGGATCGTCGGCGCTTTCGCGGACATCTCGTTTCCCCACAATGGCCGTCACTCCCGATGGTCGTCGTCCGCCGCCGGCAGTTCGCCGAAGCCGGCCGCCCGGCGCATCCAGGCGCTTGTCTGCCAGTTGTCCACCGGCGGCTTGTCCGGCCGCACCGGCGGCAGCGCGAAGCGCAAGAAATCGGCCAGGGCGTTGACGAACGGCTCGTACAGCCCGCGCAGCTCCGTCAGCTTGGCGTCCACGGCCGGTCCCTCGCGCAGGGACACGCCGGCCGAGCGCAGCTCTTGCCGCAGCAGCTGCAACGTGTCGGCGGGAAGCCGGTCGGGCTGCGGCGGCAGCGGCGGCGTGTAGAACGTCAGGGCCAGGTCCACGGCGGCATGGCGCGCCGCGGCGAACGTCAGCTGCGCCTGATAGCGCAGCACGTCGCCTTCCACGCCGGTCAGCAGCAAGGCGGAGACGTCGAGCATGGCGGTCAGCGCCGCCAGCCACGATTGGTTGTCGTGCTGCGAACGGTAGTAGCTGAGCACCGGGAAGGAGAGATGGCTCTCCAGCAGCTCGGCCGACCAGCGTTCCCACTCCGCCAGCAGCGGCACGGCCGCCTCGACGCCGGCGCGCGATTTCCCCAGGCGCAGCAGCAGCTGGGCGGCCGTCGGCGGCGACCCGGCGCGAGCGTCCAGCAGCGCGATGACCGTCTCGCGGCGCGAAAAAGCCTGATACAGCACCGGCAAATAGCCGATGATGACGGCCATGAAGCCGAACCCCAGCCCCGCTTCGCTCACCGACAACGCCCGTCCGATCGGCGTGGCGGCGGTGACGTCGCCGTAGCCGAGCGTGAAAAACGTCTCGCCGCTGAGATACAGGAGCGTGAGAAAGTCGCCCGGCTCGCCGGTCGGGTTCAGCGGCAAGGCCAGGCCCAGGTGCAGCACGGCGAAACCGACGATCAGGCTGACGCCCCACAGGATGAACAGAAGCGGCAGCGACAACGGCCCGAAGATGCTGAAGAAGCCGTCGCGCCGTTTGCCCGCCGGCAGGAGATGGGAAGCGGCCCGCCAAAAAGTCCAGGCAGTGCGGTAGAAGAAGCGCGCCGGCCGCCAGCGCCAGACCACGCGCCGCGGCAGGATCATCGCCTGGAAGCAGTCGATGAGGATGACGACGATCAGGGCCAGGCCGGCCACGGCGGCGAGGATCCGCATCGGCTATTCCTCAGCGGGCGCGGCGGCGTCTATGGGCCGCCTCTCTCCACCATGATAGCCGCGAGCGAGAAGAGGCAGCAGAGGGGCGGTAGTGGAGCGACGACGCCTCGACTGCCCCTTGTATCATTGCATGTCTCAGTCGGTCCGAAGTAAGATGAATGCGCTTCCAGGCGCACCATCACAAAGTCAGCCTTCATCCGGGATGCTTTCGGAACTGCATGTTCGCTTATGACAGCTGCGGAGACCGCGAGATTGGTCATGAGTACAGTCAAAGCAACGTGGAAAAACGGGCAAGTGCTGCTGGACGGCCCAGCCGATTGGCCGGACGGCCGGCGACTGGTGGTGACGGAAGAAAAGGCCGCCGAGGTCGAGTTCTTGACGGAAGACGACCAAGCCGACGATCCCGAATCGGTGGAGCGCTGGATCGAAGAACTCCGCGCGCTGCCGGTGCCGACGATGACTCCGGAACAGGAGGCGGAACTGCTCGCGTGGCGGGCGAAGGCGAGGGAGTTCAATCTGGAAGCCGTGCGTCGGCAGATGGCTGAGGGCATCTCGTGACGCGCCGCTACTTGCTCGACACGGGACCGGCGTTCGACTTTCTTTTCAAGCGAAGAGGAGTTGATAATCGCGTTGCGGCTGCAAGGCGCGCTGGCGCCAAGATCGGCATTTGCTTTCCGGTCCTGGGCGAGATCGTCGCCGGCCTGGAGGCGAGCAGCAGCCGCGATGCTTCTTGGGCCACAGCGCGACCACGCCTGGCGAAACTCATCTGCTGGCCTTACGAGCGGGACGCCGCCTATGAATATGGACGCATCTTCGCCGAACTCAAGAAACGCGGCCGGGTCATCCAGCAAATCGATATGCAGATCGCCGCCGTCGCTTTTGCTTTGGGCGACTGCACCGTCGTCAGCGGGGATACGGATCTGGCGGCGGTTCCGGGGCTGACCGTCGAAGACTGGGCGTCGTGATCCACCGGTCCGGCGTACGGCCGCCCAATGCCGCACCACCCGCGCCGCCTCCTTCCCCTCCGCCCGCGCGCCAGCTACCATGTCGGCGTCGCCCCACTCTCCCGGAGCCGACGCCATGATTCGATTGGGCATCGTCGATTTCGACACCTCCCACGTCGTCGAATTTACCAAGCGCATCAACCATAAAGGCATCGACAAGGAACAATGGGTGGACGGCGCCGAGGTGACGCTCGGCTGTCCCGGCGATTCACAGCTCGCGCCGGAACGCATTCCCGGCTTCGTGAAAGACATGAAGAATCTCGACGTCCCGCTTGTGGACAAGCCGGCCGACCTGATCGGCAAGGGTCTGGACGGCGTGCTGGTCGAATCGCTGGAAGGCGGCCCCCACTTGGAGCGGGCCAAGCCGTTTCTCGAAGCAGGGATGCCGTGCTACGTCGATAAGCCGTTCGCCTGCTCCGTCGCCGACGCCCGCAAGATGGTCGAGCTGGCCGACAAGCACAAGGTCCCGATCTTCAGCGCGTCGTCGCTGCGCTACGCCCCGGAGCTGACCGCGTTTACGGCCGACGACAGCCACGGCAAGATCCTCGGCGCCGTCGCCTACGGCCCGTCGCCGCTTTCGGAGAAAGAAGGCCTCAATCCGGGCATGTTCCATTACGGCATCCACGCCGTGGAGATTCTGTACACGCTGATGGGGCCTGGCTGCGAGCGCCTGACCTGCACGCATGAAAAAGACGTGGACGTGGCGACCGGTCAGTGGGCCGACGGTCGTGTCGCCACGGTGCGCGGCATCCGCTCCGGCAAGGCGGACTATGGCTGCATCGTCTTCGCCGAGAAGGGCGTCTACCCGCTCGCGCTCAGCGCGAAATTCATCTACCGCGAGCTGTGCAAGCAGATTGTGGATATGTTTATGTCCAAAAAGACGCCGCTCGACCCGGCCGTCACGATCGAGATCGTCGCCTTCATCGAGGCGGCGTTCCGCAGCGCCAATAACCACGGGACGGGAGAAAAAGTGACGTGAACTTCGGTTGGGATCGATGAGCAAGAATTCAATGAAGAATGAAGAAGGGGGGAACACGGAACGGGGAATGAAGTCGGTTCCCTGTTCCCCGTTCCGCGTTCTTCCTTCTGCTTGCCCTCGCCTTTACGGCGTCGCCTGTTTTTGCAGCTTATCGAACTCCTCCGCCAACGGCCCGCCACGCGGCAAATACGGCTGCGCTTCCTGTACGGCCCGCAGCGCCTCGGTTTTGTTGCCTTCCTGCATGGCCTGTTGGCCGATCGTCAGCAGCCAATGCAGCCGTTGGTTCGTTTCCGTCTCGCCGCCCGGCCGCGACAGCAGATCGCGCACCAGCGGAAAGGCGGCCGACCATTTGCCGAGGTCGAGTTCCGCCTGCACCAGCATCTCCTCCACCGGCGCAACGGCCGTTTTCATCTCCGCTTTCTTCTGCCAGCGGGTCAGGATTTCGCCGAGCAATTGCACGCGCCGCAAGCCCTGTTTCGCCGCGGCCATCGTCTTGTCCCAATCCTGCACGAGCGCCAGGCTGTTCGACCGCGCCGCGATCTCCACGAACGCCAGCCAGGCCTTTTCCTGCACCCGGCCGTCCTCGCCGGCCGTCAGGCTGCGCCACAACGCCGTCAGCTGGGCCGATCCGCCGCATTCGCCCAGGGCGGTGGCCGCCCGGCTGCGCACGCCGGCGTCGGCGTCGTGCTGCAATACCGCCTCCACTTTGTCCAGAATCTGCTTCTGCTTCTCCTCCGCCAGACCGCCGCCGTCGCGGCCGACGTGCGCCAGGGCGCCGATCAGGCTGAAGCGCACCGTCGGACTGGCGTCGTCCAGCGCGGCCAGGATGTCCTTGAGGACCGCCGCGTCGGCCGAGCGCTCCAGCGCCTGGGCCGCCGTTTCGCGCACCGCCTCGGAATGATGGTGCAGCAGCCCGGCCAGCACCGGCGTCGCGTCCAGGGCGCCGAGCGATTCCAGGCCGTCCGCCGCCTCCACTACGACTTCCAGGGCCGAGTCGTCCACCGCCTTCTGCAAGACGGCGATCACCTCGTCGCGCCGCACCTTGGCGTCCGGCCCTTCCTCGCGCGCCTGCTGGGCCAGCGCTCGCGCCGCCGCCGCCCGCACCGCCGGCCGACCCTCTTGCACCAGCGTCCTCAGCCGGTCCATCACCGCCGGGTCGTGCACTCGTCCCAGCCCCAGCACGGCCGCCCGCTGCACCTCCACCGAACCGTCGTGGCTCAGCCGAAACAGCACCTGCACCAGAATCTGCTGCTGGGCCGGCTCCACGTTGGGCAGCAGTTCCAGGGCCCAGTGGCCGGCCAGGGCGTGAACCATCGGGTCGTCCTGTTCCAGCGCCATCTGGATGTACGCCGGCCGGTCCGCGACCGGCAGCCGGCTGTACACCTGCTGCTGCAAGCGCAGCACCTGCATCCGCGCCCGATCCAGGTCGCCCTCCAACCGTCGCACCCGGCTCGTCTGACAGGCCAGGCGCATTTCCAGCCATTGCTCGCTGCTCAGGTCCTTGTGCCGATCCCACCACTCCCGCCAGCGCACCGCATCGACGCCGTAGCTTTGCCCCGCCGTCTCCGCCAGGGCGTCGGCCGCGCTGCTCTGCAAGGCCTCGTTGTCGCCCTCCAGATGATCCAGCAGGACCGGCACGGCGTCCTTCCGGCCGCTGCGGCCCAGCACCCACAGCGCCGCCTGGCGGACCGGCAGCTCCAGCTTGGGATCGTCCGCGACTTCTTTCAGGCGCTGGGTCAGATCGGCGTGCGGCAACACCGCCAGCGCCTCCGCCGCCGCCTGCCGGACCGCGGGACGAACCGAGCGCAGCGCCGAGAGGAGCTGGTCCGCGAACCGGCCGTCCTGGCAAAGGCGCACCGCCCCCGCCAGGGCGGTAAAGACGTCCACTTCCTCCGTTTGTTCCAGGGCCTGGCGCACGGCGTTTTCCGCGTCGTCGCTGGTGCATTGCACCAGCAGCAGCGCGGCCTGGCTTTGCCCCGCCGGGTCGCGATGATCGTGCAGCGTTTCCTGCAAGCGGGCCGGGTCCGCATCGGACGGTCGAGCCGGATCGCCGCCCGGCATCATCAGTCCCAGACCCAGCAGGATGGCGGATATGGCGTGCATGGCAGGAAACCTCCGGCGACCGGGTTCCGCAAAGGCGGGGGGACCATACCGGACGGTGGAGGCGGCGTCAACCCGGCATTGTCCGGGGTCCACGGTCCAGGGCGCCCGTTTTTCCTTGACGCCCGCTCCCGCCGCGCTTATGTCTGTCCTTCGTCGCCTTCCGAAGCGTCCGAATGGGTCTTGCCATGTCCTCTCCCGCCGAACCCGCGATCACTAGCATCCTCAAGGAAACCCGTATCTTTCCGCCGCCGCCGGACTTCGCCGCCAAGGCCCGAATCAAGAACATGGCGGACTACGAAGCGATGTGGCGCCGCGCCAAGGACGATCCGGAGGGCTTTTGGGCGGAACAGGCGGAGTCGCTGACCTGGATGCGGCGCTGGAACAAGGTCCTCGTCTGGAACGAGCCGCACGCTCAGTGGTTCGCCGGCGGTAAGCTTAACGTCAGCGCCAACTGCCTCGACCGGCACCTGACCGGCCCGCGCCGCAACAAGGCGGCCCTCATCTGGGAAGGCGAACCGGGCGACGGCCGGGTCCTGACCTATCAGATGCTCCATCGGGAGGTCTGCAAATTCGCCAATGTGCTGAAGGGCCAGGGAATCCAGGCCGGCGACCGCGTCACGATCTATCTGCCGCTGGTTCCGGAAGCGGCGATCGCCATGCTGGCCTGCGCCCGCATCGGCGCCGTCCACAGCGTCGTCTTCGGCGGCTTCAGCGCCGACGCCGTCGCCGACCGCAACAACGACGCCCAGGCCAAGCTCCTCATCACCGCCGACGGCGGCTGGCGCCGCGGCAAGGTGGTGCCGCTCAAGCAAAACGTCGAT
>DATKHW010000536.1:0-2344 GCA_035546275.1 Gemmataceae bacterium | reverse complement strand
CTCCGCTCTCAGCGTCGTCGAGGCGCCCGGCGACGGGCCGAATCCACTTGTGCTGCACGGCCCGGTCGGCGTCGGCAAGACCCACCTGCTCGAAGGCGTCTACGCCGGCCTCCGTCGCGCTCATGCCGATTGGCGCGTCCTCTACATTACCACGGAAGATTTCACGAATCGCTTCGTGCAGGCGATGCGGCTCGGCAAGCTCGCCGCCTTTCGCAAGCATTTCCGCGAATGCGACGCCCTGCTCGTGGATGACCTGCACTTCCTCGTCGGCAAGAAAGCGACGCAGGAAGAGTTTCTGCACACCTTCGACGCTCTTTTGGCGGACGGTCGGCAGATGGTGCTGACATGCGATTGTCACCCGCGGCTGGCCGACGACTTCACGGCGGAACTGACCGACCGGCTGCTCGGCGGGGCCGTGTGGGGAATGGCGCCGCCCGACGCCGAAGTGCGCCTTGTGGTGTTGCGGGCCAAGGCCGCCGCCCCGTCACCCTACCCTCGCTCCCACGGTGGGGGAGAGGGTAGCGTGAGCGGAGATGCGCCGCCGGATGAGGTGCTGCGCTTCCTGGCCAGCCAGCTGCGCGGCAACGTCCGCGAGCTGGAAGGAGCGCTGCACAGCGTCCGCCACTATGCCAGAGTGGCCGGCCGGCCGATCACCATCGCCCTGGCGCGGGAAGCTCTGGCGGAGCTGCTGCGGCACGCAGTACGCATGGTCCGGGTGGAGGACGTAGAGCGGGCCGTGCGGGCGGTTTTGCGGCTGGAGGCCGGCGCCTTGCAGAGCAACGGCCGCGCCTGGGCCCTCAGCCATCCGCGCATGATCGCCGTCTTCCTTGCTCGCAAACACACCGCGGCATCCTACGCCGAGATCGGCGGCTGGTTCGGCGGCCGCAACCACAGCACGGCTGTCGCCGCCGAGAAGAAGGTGCGCCAGTGGCTGGCGGGCGACGCCGAGCTGGCCCTGGGCGAACGGCGGGTGCGCGTCCGGGAGGTCGTGGAGCGGGTGGAACGCGAGCTGCTGCGCTGAAGACGCCGGGCTTTGGGAAAACTATTCCACTTCTGCCGCTCCAACCTGTCAGGCAAAATTCGGGAACACTGCGGGTCAGCGATTTTTCTTCGCAGTTCCGGGCGCCGCCGTCCGATTCTAATGGTGCCGGATGCGGCGCAGCCTCCTTGATAAGGCCGCATCGTGCGAGTCGCGCCGGGCGCGGATGTCGGGGCAGGGGCGCGCTTGGACCGCCCGCCCACCCGGCGACGTTGCCGCCATGCCCCGGCCAACCCTTGGAAAGGAGTCGCAATGAAACGGATCGCCGTATGGGCCTGCGCTGTGCTGGGTCTGGCGCTGGCCGCCAGCCAGTCCCGCGCCGGATGGTGCAGCGAAGTCTGCTACAGCGGCTATCAGCCCTGGTGGAACATCTTCGCCCACCGCTACAAGTGCATCACGCCCGAAGAGGAACGCCTCCAGAAGTTCTGGCACGACTACTATGACGCCATGAAGAACTACTATGGCGCCCTCGACCACATCGACTGGGTCGCCTACTACAAGAACCACGGCTACCAGATCAACGGCGGCTGCGGGATGGGCGGCTGCTGCGGCCGCGTCAACTACGCCCCCGTCGTCGTGGCCCCGAACCTGATTTGGGCCGTGCCCCAAGGTTCCATGAACGGCCCGCCGTGCGCTCCGGGCTGCATGCCCGGCTACCCCGGCGGCTACGGCGGCGGCATGCCAGGACCCGGCGGCTATTGAGACGCGACTCCCCCCGACGCTCGCGCGAACGAGGCCGGTTTCCCCGATGGGGACGCCGGCCTCGAATCGTTTGCTGACCGTCCGTCGCGCCCATCCGGCGCCTTCCTCCCGTCCGTCCAGCCCATCTGCGGCGCCGCCCGTCGCTTTATCCTCCTGCGGCCGTTGTGTGGGGTAGGTTTATCGCGGAGGGCGCTGCGCCCTTCCCACGGAGATTCCCCCCACGAAAGGAGTCGCCATGAAAGCGACGCTACCCTGGCTGGCGGCGGTGCTCGTCGCCGCCCTGACCGTGTCGGCGGCCTACGCTCAATCCTTCGACCCGCGTTGCCCCCCCTCCCCCAATCCTCCCCAGGCCCCCGATTGCTGCGGCCCTTACTACTACACCCGCAATTTCTACGGGGCGTGGTATGGCCCGAATTACATCATCAATCCGGGCTTCCTACCCTATAACGGGGAAGTGTTCGCCCCATGCGGTGGGGGCAACGGTCTGCTCGGTTCGCCGGCGTTCTCGACCTGGCCCTATGCGCGCAGCCCGCGGGATTATTTCATGGTTGATGTAAAGTAAGCGTCCGCCGACGAAACGAGCGGCCGGCGTGGGCCGGCTGA
>DATKHW010000535.1:0-5472 GCA_035546275.1 Gemmataceae bacterium | reverse complement strand
CAATCTGCTCGTCTGGCCGGGCGGCGAATGCTGGATGCCCAAACTCCCCGTTCACAGCATCGACGCCACCGGGGCCGGCGACGCCTTCGCCGCCGCACTGGCCGTCATGATCGCCGAGGACCGGCCGCCGTCCGAGGCGGGGCCGTTCGCCAACGCCGCCGCCGCGCTCGCCACCACTGTCGTCGGTGCCCAGGAAGGATTGCCGCGACGCGACGCGGTGCAACGGCTGCTTGGAAATACAGCGAGCGGCGCGGCGTAAGTGAGCCCGCAGCGCAAGCAAGCGAATGCTCTTGCTTGCGCTGCGAGCTTTGCGCTGCGAGTTGCCGTCATTCACTCCTTCGCCGCCGCGCTCACCACTTCCGGCGCGTTCAGGAACCGCCGTTCCTGTCCCTGCACGCGCTCCAGGGCCGCGCCGACCAGGTCGGCCTTCGGCTTCAGGGCCGCGTGCAATTCCCGGCCGCGCTTCGCCGACGCCTCGGCATTGTCCATCTCACCGAGCGCCCGCTCCGCCAGCGCTTTGTAGTACCAGAACCGGGCGTCCTGATCGTTCACGCGGACCGCCGCGTCGAAGCTGGCCAGCGCCCGGTCGTAATCGCCCTGCCAATAGCTGCGATAGCCGATCCAGAACGTGCGGATGGCGTCGACCGAATTGGCTTGTGGTTGCTCCAGCGGCGAGGTTTGCTTCGGCTGCTCCGGCGGCGGCAACCCGGCCGCGGGCGTCGGCGTCGGCGCCACGAAAGCCGGCGGCCGAGGCAGCTCCGACCGCCGCGCCGCTCCCGAACCGGCCGGGTAGTACACCACCGACGCCGGACCCGGAACCCAGCAATGGCTGCAGCAATCGTAGTAGATCATCGACGACGGCTGCACGACCATGATGTATCCGCCCGACGGCCGGCGCTCCGTCATGCCGCCGCCTGTCGATCCGCCGGACGGTCCACCCGTCGATCCGCCCGACTGTTTGCGGAGTCGTTCGATCTCGATCTGCGAATCCTCATGCACTTTCTTGAGCCGTTCGATTTCGCTCTGAGCGTCGATGGTTTCCTTCTTGAGGTTCTCGATCACCGCCGCCATGTCCGCGCGCTCTTTCTTGCACTTTTCGATGTCCGCCAGGATGTCCGCGCGTTCCTTCTTGAGCTTGTCGATTTCCACCAGCGTGTCCATCTGCGCTTTCTTGATCTTGTCGATCTCGTCGGCGTGCGTCTTGTTGATCTTGTCGATCTCTTCCGCCTGCGCCTTCTTGATCTTCTCGATGTCCGCCGGCTGCTCGGGCATGTTCTTCTTGAGCTTTTCGATCTCGGCTGCGTCGGCGTCGTGCTGCTTCTTGAGCTTGTCGATTTCGTCGGCTTGCGCCTTCTTGACCTTGTCGATTTCGTCGGCTTGCGCTTTCTTGATCTTGTCGATCTCTTCCGCGTTCGCCTTTTTTATCTTGTCGATCACTTCCGCCTGCGCTTTCTTGATCTTCTCAATGTCCGTCGGATTGTCCGGCGGCGGGTTCGTCGCCACCGGCGCCTCTGGGTTCGGCCCGACCTCGACGTCCAGCACCTTCTTGACGGATTCAATGTCCGTCGCCGGCACCAGCCCCTTGTTGTGCTCGAACAGCATGTGGTCGGACAGTTTCTTCAGGTCCTTCTCGACGAGCAGCCGTTCGTCGGGGGTCAGCGGGCGGCGCGGCGTGACCTCCCAGTGCAGCTGCGTCGGGACGCCCTTGTCGTGTTCATAGACGATGGCGCCGGGGTCGATCTCGACGAGCGCGTCCAGCTCCTTCCACGTGTCGGCCCAGGCGGGGTCCTTGCGCGATTCGTCGGCGGCCACCAGCATCCAGTCGCGGACCGTGTCTTCCGTCAGGTCCTTGGCAATCGTCATCGGCGGGGCCTTGTCCGGCCGTTTCCGCTGGGCGGGGTTGGGCTTGATCGACACTTTCCGGACCGCCTTCAGCTCCCCCACCTGGTCGCCGGGGACGATCCCCTTGTTGTGTTCGAACAGCACGAAGTCGAACAGCTTTTTCAGGTCCCCGTCGGCCCTCCTGCGCTCGTCGGGGCTGAGGGGACGGCGGGGGGCGACGTCCCAGAGCAGCTGCGTCGGTTTGCCCTTGTCGTGTTCATAGACGACCTGCTCGGAGTCGAGGACGACCTGTCGATTGAGCCGCTTCCAGGCGTCGAACAAGGTCGGGTCCTTCCGCACGGCCTGGAGGGCCGACGCGACCCAGTCGCGCACCTTTTCTTGCGTCAGTTCTTTCAGCGGGACCGCCGCCCAGGCGGGCCCAGCGGCCAGCAGGACGGCGACGGCCAGCAACGCGGGCCGGAGACGGGCAGGTTTCATGGAACGTCACCCTGTGGACGCGGACGATCCGAAAAGGCGAGAACGCTCGCCCTTCCAGACCTCCTGGACAGCACAACCCGCATAGATGCTAATCGGAGCAAAGGTGGGAGTCAATTCGCACAAGACGCGAACTTTATGGCGAGACAGCGGACTGTAGCGGTTGTAGCGATAAGGGCGTCGGCGAGTTGTAAACGCGGAAAACGGGCTTTGTCTAGCGTTTCGATCCGTCTTTGCTGCTTCGGCCCCGCCGAAGGCGCCTTTTCTACCGCTTGCGCAGGCGCACTTTTTGCTACAGTTTGCCCAGAGTGCTATTGACCATGATCTTTCCCATTTTTACTATGTTGTCAGGAACACCCACCTTCTCACATTATCCACGTGTGAGGCGGCGTTGGTGCGATCCGGTCAGGACTGCCGCCGCGGGTGCGGCGTCAGCGAAACGGGCTCGACCTGATCGGGCCGCACCGACGTACCTTTTGCGGGACGGGGGCGTGGGAAGCGCTTCATGAAGCGCTGATCCTGTCAGCCACACCGGGTTCTGGCCCGACTGGGCTTTCGTGAGAGGGTGGGTATTGGAGTTCCCTAATTGTGGAGGGGTTAAGGCATGTACAGCGTCATGTTGATGATGGCCCTGGCGACCGGCGGCGACGCCGCGGACCTGGGCCGCCACGGTTGCTGCGGCGGCGGCTACGGCTGCAGCGGCGGCTATGTCGCTTGCGGCGGCTACAGCTGCTGCGGCGGCTACTCCAGCGGTTGCTGCGGCAGCTGCTGCGGGGGCGGCCGTCACCGTCTGTTCGGCGGCCGTCATAGCTGCTGTGGCGGCGGCGGCTACAGCTGCTGCGGCGGCTACAGCTGCTGCGGCGGCTACGGCGGCGGCTACGGCTGCTGCGGCGGAATGAGCACGGCCCCGGTCATCATCGAGAAGAAGGACGGCGAGAAGAAGGTCGAAGAGATCAAGGCGCCGCCCAAGCCGGAAGAGGAAGTCTTGGTCCCGACGCCGGCCACGATCATCGTGTCGCTGCCGGCCGACGCCAAGCTGTCGATCGACGACGCCGCCACCGTCTCGACCTCGTCGCTGCGGGTCTTCACCTCGCCGCAGCTGCCGGTCGGCCAGGACTTCCATTACACCCTGAAGGCCGAGTTCGTCCGCGACGGCAAGCCGCTCGCGGTCAGCAAGGAAATCACCGTCCGCGCCGGTCAGGAGACGCGCGTGAACATGGAAGAAGCAGCCGGCGTGGCCAGCCGCTAAGCTGCGCGGGACCACGGAGAGAACGCCGACGAAGGGGGGCCGCATCGGCCCCCCTTCTTGTTTGCGCACACACGAGCCCGCGGCGCCAGCAAGGGATGCCCTTGCTGGCGCCGCGGGCTCGTGCGTCGCTCACTTCTCCTCCCGCGCCGTCACGGCGGCGAGATATTCCCGATTCATTTTGGCGATGAATTCGACGCTGATCTGCTTGGGACAGGCGGCCTCGCATTCGTAGTAGTTGGTGCAATTGCCGAAGCCCTCCTTGTCCATCTGCTCCACCATGCGGCGCACGCGCCGCTTCCGTTCCGGATCGCCTTGCGGCAAAAGGGCGAGGTGCGAGACCTTGGCGGCCGTGAAGAGCATGGCCGAGGCGTTCTTGCACGCCGCCGCGCAGGCGCCACAGCCGATGCACGCCGCCGCGTCCATGGCGTTTTCCTGATTCTGGCGCGGCACGAGGACGTCGTTGCCGTCCGGCGCCCCGCCGGTGTTGACCGAGACGTAGCCGCCCGCCTGGATGATGCGGTCCAGCGCGCTGCGATCCACCACCAAATCCTTGACCAGCGGAAACGCTTTCGCCCGCCACGGCTCGACGTAAATCTCGTCGCCGTCCTTGAACTGGCGCATGTACGTCTGGCAGGTGGCCACGCCGCTTTCGGGTCCATGCGCCCGGCCGTTGATCATGAGGCAGCAGCTGCCGCAGATGCCCTCGCGGCAGTCGTGGTCGAAGGCGATCGGCTCCTCGCCCTTCTCGACCAGCCCCTGGTTGACCACGTCCAGCATTTCCAGAAACGACATATCGGGGCTGACGTCGCGGGCCTCGTAACGCACCATCGCGCCGGGGGCGTGGGGGCCTTTTTGACGCCAGACGTGGAGGGTCAAGTTCATCGTTATTGTCCGTTGTCCGTTGTCCGTTGTCCGTTGTCCGTTGAGGCGTCTTTGGGTCAAAGTGCGATCGGGCGCCCACAACGGACCGCGGACAACGGACAACGGGCTATTTGTACGACCGCACCGACGGCTTCTCATACTCAAACACCAGCGGCTCCTTGTGCAGCTGCGGCGTTTGGCCGACGCCCTTGTATTCCCAGGCGCTGACGTGGCTGAAATGCTCGTCGTCGCGCTTGGCCTCGCCGTCGGGGTACTGGTGCTCCTCGCGGAAATGGGCGCCGCACGACTCGTCGCGCGTTAGGGCGTCGTGACACAAAAGCTCCGCGAACTCCAGAAAATCGGAGAGCCGGTTGGCGTCCTCCAAGGCGGAGTTCATTTCGTCGCCGCAGCCCGGCACGCTCACGTTTCGCCAAAACTCGTCGCGGATTTGCGGGATTTGCGTCAGCGCCCGTTTCAGGCCGCCTTCCGTCCGCGCCATGCCGACGTCGTCCCACATCACCTTGCCCAGCTCGCGGTGGAACGACAGCACGCTGCGTTTGCCCTTCACCGCCAGCAAGCGCTTCAAGCGATCGCTCACCTCCGCCTCGGCCTGCTTGCAGGCGGCATGGTCGGTCGAGACTTTCGTCTTCGTCAGCTCGGCCGTGGCCGACGCGAGATAATTGCCCATCGTATAAGGGACGACGAAATAGCCGTCGGCCAGGCCCTGCATCAAGGCGCTGGCGCCGAGACGGTTGGCGCCGTGGTCGGAGTAGTTGGCTTCGCCCAAGACGAACAGGCCGGGCACGTTGCTCATCAGCTCATAGTCCACCCACAGGCCCCCCATGCAGTAATGCACGGCCGGGTAGATTCGCATCGGGACGGTGTAGGGGTCCTCGTGCGTGATGTGGGCGTACATGTCGAAGAGGTTGCCGTAGCGCTCGGCGATGCCTTTTTTGCCGAGCCGCCCGATGGCGTCGGCGAAGTCGAGGTAGACGCCGCGGCCGCCCTCGCCGACGCCGCGGCCCTCGTCGCACACCTGCTTGGCC
>DATKHW010000534.1:0-17799 GCA_035546275.1 Gemmataceae bacterium | reverse complement strand
CCCCGGCATGACTTCCGCGGTTGTGCCGGGGCTTCGAGGACTCAGCCCCGCCCACCCTAGGCGCCTGCCATGTGAGACGCAAGCGACGGGAGTCTCACCGGCCGACGCGCTTGATGAGGACGTCGTTGACTTCGCGCAGCTTCCGGCCGTCCCGTTCGATTTCCCGGCCGACTGGGAAGTCCGGCGGATAGTGGATGAAGATGATTTTTCCCCGGCCGCGGTCGCGGTCCTCGTTGAGGTGGAAGACGAAGTAGCCGCGAAGGTCGGCCGCTTCAAAATGGATGGTCAGGATGTCGTCGCGCAACGTCGCCGTGCCGCGGGTGTTGCCCAGGCCGGATTCCTCGGCGTCGAATGTGCCGTCCTCGTTTTCGCGGAACTTCCAATCCGACTCGCCGTTGTCGGCGGAGCTTTGCCTCCACGTGCCCCCGAGGGGGTTGGCCGCCTCGCCGCGGGTTGCGAGCGCCAGGATTCCGAGAACTCCAAACAGACTCAGACCGAACAGGCTTTTCATCGGGTGTTCCTTTCCCTGATAAGAGATGTGCGTTCGCGGCAGCCGGCCGTGGACCGCCGCCATCGGACGAGTTTAGTCCAGTCTCTTGCGCGGGGCAAGGACGAAGGGACGGGGAATCAAGGCGATTGGATGAAGAACGGGCTGCGGCCCGGACGCGTCGATCCATCCGGTACGACGTTTGCGATGCAGATTGTCGGAGCGATTCCCATGAACTGCGGAGGGGGGCTGCCCGCATGACCATGTATCACTTCCGGCCCAAGCTCAACAAGAAGTGCATTCTGCGCCACGCCGACTGGACCGTTTACTCAGTCAACGGCCTGACCGTTCGCAACGTCGCCCAGCCGGACGAGGAATTCGGCAACTTCGCCATGCGCGACGATTTCCCCGACCTCATCCCGCAAGGCGAAATCTGGATCTCCGAGAAATTGGCTGCTCGCGAAGGGGTCTTTTTCATCGCCGACGCTTTGACACAGCTGGCCCGGCAGGCGGCCGGCGCTTCGGCCGACGACGCCTGCGAAGAAGGATTGCAGGTGGAGCGCCTGCTGCGCGAAAAGCTCAACGGCGTCGAGTTCCGCGACGGCAAACCGCATTAACAGGTTCCCAAAGAGATCTACCTGGAGCCGTACATCGAGCTGCCCGACCTGGAGGGGCCGGTGGAGGCATGGGTGGTGGACGGCAATCTCGTGCGCAGTTACTGCAAGACGGACTACACCGAAGGCGGCCACGGGCACGTTTACCCCTGGGTTCCCCGGCCGCAAATCTGGATCGAGGACGGCGTGGACCGGCGGGAGATCCCGTTCATCGTCAGCCATGAGTACATCGAGCGGCGGCTGATGCGCGACGTGGGTTTGGATTACGACAAGGCCCACGCCATTTGCTCCAAAGTCGAGTTCAAGATTCGCAAACGGGAGGGAGCGCATCCGCTGCTGGCGAAGGGGCGGCGCAAGCTGGCGAAGGCGGATTTGCCGCGGCTGACCGAGGACGCGGTGCTGCAGTACGTGGTGCGAACGCACGTTCGCAAGTGACGCATGGGGGGTAGGCGAAAGAAGCGGGAGTGTATGGGAATCGAACCCACTGAGAGCTTTGTTCAAACCCTCCACTGGTTTTGAAGACCAGGGCCCCCACCAGAGGTGCAAACACTCCCAGGCCCCTTCGCGTCATCCGCATGGTATGCGCGCCGCCGCCCATCGGCCAGGCGCGGAACGCCCGCCCTTTGCCTTCTTCCCCGTGTCCCCTTTACAATACCTCCTGTCGCCGCGCCCCCAGACGAGGAACCGTCCCGGTGTCCACCGACCGCATCAGCGAATACCTGGCCCATTTCGGCCAAACGCGCTCCCAGATGTTGAGTCAGCTCAGCCGCGTCATCGTCGGCCAGACCGAGGTCATCGACCAGGTGCTGGCCGCCGTCTTCACGCGCGGCCATTGCCTCCTTCTCGGCGTGCCCGGCCTGGCTAAGACGCTGATAGTCAGCTCCATCGCCCAGATCCTTGACATCTCCTTCAAGCGCATCCAGTTCACGCCCGACCTGATGCCGTCGGACATCACCGGCACCATGGTGCTGGACGAGCAGGAAGGCGGCCGTCGCGGCTTTCGCTTCGTCAAGGGGCCGATCTTCGCCAACATCATCCTCGCCGACGAGATCAACCGCACGCCGCCCAAGACGCAGGCCGCCCTGCTCGAAGCCATGCAAGAGCGCCAGGTCACGGCCGCCCAGGACACGCACAAGCTGCCGGAGCCGTTCTTCGTCATCGCCACGCAAAACCCCATCGAGCAGGAAGGCACGTATCCCTTGCCCGAGGCGTCGCTCGACCGCTTCATGTTCGTCGTCAAGGTCGATTATCCCTCTTATGAGGAGGAGAAGCAGATTCTGAAGACGACCGGCAAGGGCGAGGCGGTGGAGCTGACCAAGGTGCTGAGCGCCAAGACGATCCTGGGTTATCAGAAGCTGATCCTCAACGTGCCGGTCGGCGACTACGTGCTGGATTACATCACGCGCTTGGTGCGGGCGACGCGGCCGCAAGACCCGTCGGCGCCGGAGTTCGTGCGCAAGATGGTCGATTACGGGGCCGGGCCGCGAGCCGGTCAGTTCCTGCGCGACGCCGGCAAGGCGCTGGCGGCGATGGACGGCCGGTTTAGCGTGGCCGTCGATGACGTGAAAAAGGCGGCCATTCCTGTGCTGCGCCACCGCGTCAACACCAACTTCCAGGCCCAGGCCGAGGGCAAGACGAGCGAAGACGTGATCAAGCAACTCCTCACCGTCGTCGGCGAAGGCGACGTCGGCAAGTACGAGAAGCGCAAGCGCTGAGGCCGTTTGACTCCTGGCGTCCACACTGAGCGTGGGCGTGAGACGGCGGCGAGCGCGGCCCCGTCGGCCCTTCCTGAGTGGACGCTGGCTAAAGCGGGGCGCCGCATTCGTCCGATAATTCTAATCGAATAGGGAAAGCGTTGGACAGGGAGCGCCCGCTTCCCCCCATTCCGCCCCGTCGAGCCATCGCCGGCCTGTCATGTCCCTAGGGATTCCCGAGGTGAAGGATGACCAAAAGCGCCGCGCTGGCCTTGACCGGTCATTCCCGACGTCGTTTCCTGAGATATGTCAAAAGGGCGGCCAAGCGCGTTATTCCCGCGGCCCTGGCGCTTTACTTCGTCCCGCTGCTTTTCACCTTCTATGTCGGTTGCGGCCTGCTGGATTTCGTTCGGAACAAGCGGAAGACCCTGCGGTCGCTTGACCGTTATTTCGCCGGCAATGGACTTTGCACCTGGCTCCTGTCCCCGTTCAACCTGCTGATGGACCTGCTGACGCTGCCCTACTGGAACAAGGGCGTCTACCAGCTGTCCGATCTGCCTGGGCCGTACCAGGACGAGATCAATTCGATGATCGCAGCGACGCACCGGAACGACCTGGTCGCGAAATTGCAATCGAAACTGGGAGACGCCAAGCGAGGCATGATTTTCTTCAAGTGGTATGGCATTAACGTAAAGACTTCTGTCGACGTGCCGGAATTCCACCAACCCTACCGGTACATCCGCACGATCGGCGTATCCATCTTTAACACGAAGCAATCCACGGTGAAGCACTTCGGCCCGCTGCGAGTCACGCTGCGCGTGCTCTATAACATCAACGAAATCGCGAGTCGGGACGTGTACATCAAAGTGGGCCGGTACACCAACTACTGGCAGGACAACAAGCTCTTCATTTTCGACGACACCTTGCAGCATAAGTCCTGCAATGAATCGGACCAGGTTCGCTACTGCATGTTCGTGGACATACTTCGGCCCAGCCTTTTTCCCGGGCTGATGGGCGCGATCTTGACCGGCGTGCGGCTGGTGATCGCGCGTTTCAACTTCGCCTTTTACAAAAACTGGGCGTTCATCAAATAAAACCGCGGCTCGCCGCATCGGGCGCCCTTGCCTAGGGCATCCGCAGGGACGACGCCGGCCGCCGCGACCCCGCCTCCGGCCATACCCAGGCCGCCTTGCTGGAAGCCACGCAGGAACGCCAGGTCGCCTCCGGTCAGGGCCCGCCCGAGGGCTGGCGGCGATGCGGCCGGTTTAGCGTGGCCGTCGATGACGTGAAAAAGGCGGCCATTCCCGTGCTGCGCCGCCGCGTCAACACCAACTTCCAGGCCCAGGCCCAGGCCGAGGGCAAGACGAGTGAAGACGTGATCAACCAACTCCTCACCGTCGTCGGCGAAGGCGACGTCGGCAAATACGAGAAGCGCAAGCGCTGACGTTCCCGTTTCTTTTTCATAACAATAATCGTTATTGATTTCGGTGAACGCCGTCCTCACTGAAGCCATCAGGCGAGCGGCCGGCGTAAGCCGGCTGATCGCCGTCCCATCAGCCGGCTCACGCCGGCCGCTCGCCATTTTCCCATTACTCTCGCCAGAGGAGGAACCATGCTCGCTTCCCGGAAATGGGGCTGGCTGCCGTACACGGCCCTCGCCGCGCTCGTGCTGGCCTGGACCGGCGCCGCGACGCTGCAATCCCGGCCGACGGACAAGGACAAACCAGCCGAACCGCCCGCCAGCAGCTACGATCAAATCTCGCCCGTCCTGCTCGGCCAGGTCAGCTTCGCCGACATGAGGGCGAAGGACAAAGCGGACAAGGCCGCGGTAATGGAGCGGCAAAAGAAACTGCTGGAGGAGCGCTACGACCTGACGCTGCATCCCGACGCCGCGGTGAAAATGACGCACGGCAAGCCGATCCAGGTCGGCCCCACGGCCCGGCCGCCGTCCGGGATGACGTGGGAGAAATTGGCGGCGCTGTCGCCTGACGACGTCAGGGACAAGGGCCTCTTCCCGCAGGGCTATCTGCCGTTGCCGCATCCCAAGCACCTGGTGGGCGGCATGGTCTTTCCACAGATGGAAATCAAGGCCTTGCCGCGGCTGGAGCGCTTCGACGTCGATTTCGACATCCCGGAGGCGTTTTTGCCGGAATTCCCGCCGGCCCTGTTCCTGACGACGCGCCCGGACCTCGGCGACGTGTCGCAGGGCAAGCTCATCACGGTGGAGAATTTCCAGGAAATCCTCGGCGGCGTGCTGAACGCCAAGGACCTGGAAGGCGTGCGGCTGCTGGTGACGCAGTTCCCGCAGCAGCAATTCAACGCCACGGCCGACCGCAAGGCGGAAAAGGCCGACGGCATGAAGGGCGTGGCTTGCTTCGACTGCCACGTCAACGGCCACACGTCCGCGGCGACGCACCTGGTCGGCGACATCCGGCCGCAGTCGCACCGCCGCCGCATCGACACGCCGAGCCTGCGCGGCGTGAACATTCAGCGCCTGTTCGGATCGCAGAGAGCGCTGAAAAACGTGGAGGATTTCACGGAGTTCGAGCAGCGGGCGGCTTACTTCGACGGCGACCAGGTTTCGGCGGCGGCCAAGGGAATCAACCCGCTGGAGCGCGGCAGTCAGGTGCATTTTATGGCGGAGTTCCAGGAACTGCTCGACTTCCCGCCGGCGCCCGGCCTGGGCATCGACGGCAAACTCGATCCGAAAAAGTTCAAGGACGATTCGCCGGAGATGCGCGGCCAGAAACTCTTCTTCGGCAAGGCGCAGTGCGCAACCTGCCACCCGCCGCCGTTCTATACCGACAATCTGATGCACGATCTCAAGGTCGATCGCTTCTACAAGACGCAGACGATCAACGACCTGGTCGCCACGGCCCAGGGGCCGATCAAGACGTTTACCCTCCGCGGCATCAAGGAATCGCCGCCGTACTTCCACGACGGCCGACTGCTGACGCTGGAAGACACGGTGGAGTTCTTCAATCTCATCCTGGAGACGAAGCTGAGCGCGGAGGAGAAAAAAGACCTCGTGGCGTTCATGAGGCAACTGTAATTTGTCCGCCGTCCGCCGTCCGTTGCTGGCTGCGGACGGCGGACGACGGACGACGGACAAATGTGGCATCGCATCTTCGCCGCTGCCGACGCCGAGCCGGCGCCGGCGGCGATTCTGGAACGGCTGAACACGCTTGTCGCCGCCGCCGGCCATTTCCACGGCGACGACGCCGGCTGGTTCCGCGCCGAGTTCGTCGTCGCCGGGTCAACGCTAGTGCTTGAGCGTTTCCTCGCCGCGGAACAAGGCATCCGCGCCGAATTGAACAGCTGGGCCGCCCATCTGGAAGCCGGGGACGACCCGGAGCGCGTCCGGCTCATGGAACGCGTCATCCAATCCCGACAGCTCTTCACCCTCGAACGGCCCGACGACGCGCCGCCGACTCTGGACAAGGTCTGCATTTCCCTTTGCCGTTTCCTCGCTGAAGCGATCGACGGCTTCTACCAGATCGACGACCGTGGATTCTTCTCCGCCGACGGCGCGCTGCTGCTGCGCGACGCTTAACGGCGCCCTTGCCCCATTTGACGCGCGGCCAATCGTGACTTACGCTTCGGATGGACGCACGGGGATCGTGGCGTCCGACGCGCAAGGGTTGGGCCGGCGACGCGGCGGGCCGAACCCTTGTTCCGCGCAGGGACGTGACTCATCTCCTCTCCAGTCGGAGGAGGGACGCCCATGCGCCCCCTCTCGCATATCTTGCCGCGCTCATGCGGCGTTGCCGCGCTCCTCCCCGCTCTTCGCGGCCAACCATTCATCCCCGCCCGTCTCCCGGAAAGAGGGATGCGCCATGTCTGAGGAGCGACCTGCTTCCATCCTGTATGTGGACGACGACCCGGCCAATCGCCTGGCCTTCTCGACGGCCCTGCGCGACGCGGGCTTCGACACCCGCGAGGCGGCCACCGGCGGCGACGCCCTGCGCCTGGCCGCGGAGGGACCTGACCTCATCATCCTCGACGTCAACTTGCCGGACATCGACGGCTTCGAGGTTTGCCGCCGCATCAAGGCCCACCCGGCCACGTCGTCCATCCCAGTGCTGCACATGTCCGCCGTCTACGTCCGCTCCAAGGACAAGGCGCACGGCCTGGCGGGCGGCGCCGACGTTTACCTGACCAAGCCGGTGGAGCCGGACGAGGTCGTGGCGACGGTCCATGCGCTGCTGCGCGTCCACCGGGCCGAAGAAGCGGCCCGCGAGGCGTCCCGGCAGTGGCAAGCGACTTTCGACTCCATTCACGACGTCCTTTGCGTCCTGGACCGCGCGGGGCGGGTCGTCCGCTGCAACCGGGCGGCGGCGGCGCTGATCCGTCAGCCGCACGCCGTCGTCGTCGGCCGGCCGTTCCAGGAGCTGCTGCGCGACGCGTTCGGCCCGGCCGTTCCGCCGCTGGACGTGACGGGGCCGCTGGGAACCGACGAGCCCGCGCATGAAGTGTGGCTCGGCGGCCGGTGGTTCCGCGCGACGGCCGACCCGATGCGCGACGAGCGCGGCGAGCCGGCCGGCAGCGTGTTGCTCCTGGCCGACGTCACGCCGCGCAAGGCGCTGGAGGAGCAGCTGCGGCATTCGCAGAAGATGGAGGCGATCGGCCAGCTGGCGGGCGGGGTGGCCCATGACTTCAACAATCTGCTGACCGGCGTGACCGCCAATCTGAGCCTGGCCCTCCATGCGACGCCGACGGACGACCCGCGGCGCGAGTTCCTGCTGGCTGCCGAAACGGCGGCGTGGCGCGCGGCGGAGCTGACGCAGCAGCTGCTCGGCTTCTCCCGGCGCATGCAGCCGCACATGGAGACGCTCGACCTGGGCCGCTGCGTCCACGAGGCGGTGGAGCTGCTGCGTCGTACGCTCGGCCCCTCCATCGAGATCGCGGCGAGCTACGGCGACGACCTGTGGCAGACGGAAGCCGACGGCAGCCAAATCCACCAGGTCTTGATGAACCTGTGCCTGAACGCCCGCGACGCCATGCCCGACGGCGGCCGGCTGGAAATCGAGACGGCCAACGTGACGGTGAGCGCGGCCGAAGCGCAGGGCCAGGCGGACCGGCGTCCCGGCGCCTTCGTCTGGCTGCGCGTGCGCGACCAGGGGCACGGCATTCCGCCGGAAGTCCTGCCGCGCATCTACGATCCCTTTTTCACGACAAAAGAGGTGGGCAAAGGAACCGGATTGGGCCTGGCCGTGGTGTTCGGCATCGTCAAGCAGCACCACGGCTGGATCGAGTGCCAGACCGAGATGGATCGGGGGACCTGTTTCCACGTCTACCTGCCGCGGCAGGAATAATGCGGCCTGCAGAACGCCGAACGCCGAAGGAAGACGCATTGCTTTTTCATTCGGCATTCTGCATTCTGCATTTTGCATTCGACTTCGTACCGGGATAGCCCCCCATGTCCTGGCTGCTCAACCTCAGCTTGATCCAGCTGTTCCTCGTCTACCTGACGCTCGCCTTCCTCATCGGCACGGCGCTCCGCATCCGAGACTACCGCCACGCCCTGGCGCTCATCCTGCGAGCGCCGAGCCGCTGGCCGCGACTGGTCAAGCTGGTGAAGGAGCACCACAGCATTCTGCTAACCTGGCACACGGTCCTGCCGCTGTTCCTGTCGCTGGGCCTGATCCTGGCCCACCAGCTGACCAGCAATTTCGTTTGGCCCGAGGCCGCCTCCTATCTGAAGATCGGCCGCCTGCTCCCGCTGTGGCCGGCCCTGTTCGTGGTCGCGCCGACCGGCGCCGTCATGATCGGCCTGGACGTCTATTCCTTCACCCACATCTCGCCGCTCGACCGGCCGCTCCTGGAAAAATACTTCGACCAGGCCGAGTACTGGCTCAAGCCCTGGACGGCGCCGGTCGTGCGCATCTTCACGTTCGGCTATATCAATCCTCGCAAAATGGTGACGAAGGAGGTTCGGTCGGCCCTGGAGGCCGCCAGCCGAATCATGAGCAGCGCCTTCTGGTGGGCGTCGCTGCAAACGGTGTCGCGGCTGGCGTTCGGCCTGGCGCTGTGGGGAACCTACGCCGTGGCGATGGCGGCGGGCTGGGCGCGGTGAGGCGCGGGCATGGCCAAGACCTTCGACGTGGTTCTGAAGCATCTGGTGGAACAGTACCCGGCGGCGTGGCTGTCCGGCGTGGGCTGGCCACCGGCCGGTCCGGTGCGCGTGATCGACGCCGACGTTTCCACCGTCTCGGCGGGCGCCGACAAGGTGTTTCGTGTGGACGAAGCGACGCCGTGGATAGCGCACCTGGAATTGCAAGCCGGGCCGGAGACGGAACTCGCGGACCGGGCGCATCTGTATAATGTGCTGTTGAGGCGACGCCATCGCGTGGCCGTCCGCAGCGCGATCGTCCTGCTGCGACGGGAGGCCGATTCGCCGCGGCTGAACGGGCTGCTGGAACATCTCGACCCGGCCGGCGACTGGGAGCGGCGCTGGCGGTATCGAGTGATCCGGGTGTGGCAGCTGGCGGCGGACGCGCTGCTGACAGGCGAGATGGGACTATTGCCGCTGGCGCCGCTGACGGATGACGCGGAGGAACGGCTGCGGGATGTGATTCATCGGCTCGATGAACGGGTGCAGAAAGAGGCGCCGGGGGAGTGGGGTAGAACGCTTGAGTCTATGAGCTACTGGATCATGGGTCTGCGATACCCGCGGGAACTGGTGGACGAACTTTGGAAGGGAGTGCGAGGGATGGAAGAATCATCGACGTACCAAGCCACTATTGAAAAAGGGGTCGAAAAAGGGGTTAAAATAGGGATGGAGATGGGGGTCGAAATAGGGCGTAAGGCGGCGCTAAGGGATGCCATCCTGCGTCAGGCCGCACGCCGCCTGGGCGCGCCGCCAGCGGAAGTCGTCGCTGCGCTGAACGGCATCGAGGATGTGGCGAGGCTGGATCGCATGTTCGATCGCGCGCCGGACGCGGCCAGCTGGGCGGACCTGCTCGCCACGTCCTGAATTCGGCAGCTGGCGACCTGGCCCACCAAAATGCCATGCGCCGGCCCAGAACCGCTGGCGTCGCGCCCCCCAATACGATACACTTTTCCATACCCTCCCCCGTCGCCCCCGCTTTGGCCGTCCTGCCGTGAAGCTCGCAAAGGAGCCTGCCATGCACCCCATTCCGCACCGGCACACCGTCGGATTGACGCGCCGGGAGGTCCTGCAAGTCGGTTATTCCGGCCTGCTCGGCGTCAGCCTTGCCGGCCTCTTGACCCGGCAGGCGCGTGCGGCGTCCGGCGACGGCGGCGGGCGGGCCAAGTCGGTCGTCCTCGTTTTCCTCACCGGCGGGCCCAGCCATCTCGACACCTTCGACCTGAAGCCCGAGGGCCCCGCCGAGATTAAGGGCGAATTCAAGCCGATCAGCACGAACGTCCCCGGCGTGCAATTCTGCGAGCATCTGCCGCACCTGGCCGCTCGCGCCGACAAGCTGGCCGTCGTCCGATCATTGTCGCACCCGGAGACGAACCATCTGCTGGCCACGCATCGCGTCCTGACCGGCACGGCCATTCCCGGCGGGAAGTTCGACCAGGTGGCCTCACGGAATGATTGGCCGGACTACGCGGCCGGGCTCGACTGTCTCCGGCCGCGAAGCGACGGCGTTCCCACCGGCGTCAACCTGCCGACGTTCCTCGTCGAAGGGCCGCTGACCTGGCCGGGCCAGCACGCCGGCTTCCTCGGCGCCAAGCATGATCCGTGGCAGGTGAGGCAAGACCCGAATTTGCCGGAATTCCATGTGGACGGCTTCGGCCTCGTCGCCGGGCTGGGGGTCGAGCGGCTGGAACAGCGGCGCGAATTGCTCGGCCAATTGGCGGGCGAAGCCGAGACTGCGGCCAGGGCGTCGGAAGGTCGGCCGTTCGGCGAGATGCAGGACCGCGCTTTCACCATGCTGACCTCCGGCAAAGTCGCCGCGGCGTTCGACCTGAGCCGCGAGCCGGATCGGACGCGCGACCGCTACGGCCGGCACATGTTCGGCCAATCGCTGCTGCTGGCGCGCCGCCTCGTCCAGGCCGGCGTGCCGGTCGTGCAGGCAAACATGGGCCGCGTCCAGAACTGGGACTCGCACGGCAACATCTTCGCCCGCCTCAAAAAGGACCTGCTTCCTCCGCTGGACCAGGGCGTGGCGGCCCTGCTGGACGACCTTGCCGCGATGGGCCTGCTCGACGAAACGCTGGTGATGGTGCTGGGCGAGTTCGGCCGGACGCCGAAGTTGTCGGGCAACCCCGGCGACAAGGGGGCCGGACGCGATCACTGGCCCAACGCTTTCACCGGCGTCTTCGCCGGCGCCGGCGTCCGCGGAGGCCAGGTCATCGGCAAGACGGACAAGATCGGCGCCTTCCCCACCACGCCGCCGTTTGCGCCGGACGACGTCGGCGCCACGGTGTATCATGCCCTGGGGGTGGACCATGAGGCCGATGTGCCGGACCAGCTGGGCCGGCCCGTGCGGCTCAACCGCGGGTCGCCCATCGAGGCGCTCTATTCCGCGTAGGGGGTCCGGCCGTTAGGGAGCGATCGTAGGGTGGGTCGCAAGACCCACCGCGAGGGGCCGAATCGGCGCCGCTGGGTCTTGCGACCCACCCTACGACTGCGACTGCGCAGGAGTCGGGCCGCTGAGGAGCAGGCGATGAAGACGGAGGAAATGCTCAAGCTGCTGGCCCGCCTGGAGCGGCGGCTGACGACCATCTCGGACCAGATGCAGGAGACCCGCGAACAGGCGCAGCACGCCATCGACCGCCTCGAACGCCTCCGCCAAGACCTGGAACGCATCCGCAAGGACATCACGGCCTCCGCCGACACCAGCGACAGCCTTCCCGCCTTCAAGGATCGGCCGCCCCAGCGCTGAAACCCGCACGGAGGGCGGAACAAGCCATGCACGATGCGGAATCGCCCCGCTGCGGGGCCTTCTCCCAACCGGACGGCGCCGTCCGCTGGCGCGTCTGGGCGCCGCGGGCCGGCCGCGTTGAGCTGGTGCTGATCGACGGGCACTCACGGCGGCATCCGCCGATGGAGCCGGAGCCGGGCGGCTTTTTCCGTTATGATGCATCCGGCATATCCGAGGGCCAGCGCTACGCCTTCCGCCTGAACAACGGCCCGGAACGGCCCGATCCGATGACGCTGTGGCAGCCCGACGGCGTCCATCAGCCGTCGGCCGTCCTCTTCCCCGAGCGCTTCGCCTGGGACGAACGCGGCTGGACCGGGCTGCCGCGGCGCGACCTCGTCCTGTACGAATTGCACGTCGGGACTTTCACGCCGGAAGGGACGTTCGACGCCGTCGTTTCGCGGCTCGACGCCCTCAAGGACCTCGGCGCCACGGCGATCGAGATCATGCCGGTCGCCCAGTTCCCCGGCCCGCGCAACTGGGGCTACGACGGCGTCCACCCGTTCGCCCCGCAGAACAGCTACGGCGGGCCGCACGGTCTGCAACGGCTGGTCAACGCCTGTCACACCCGCGGCCTGGCGGTCCTTTTGGATGTCGTTTATAACCATCTCGGCCCGGAGGGCAATTACCTCCACGAATTCGGGCCGTATTTCACCGACCGCTGCCGGACGCCGTGGGGCCCGGCCTTTAACTGCGACGATTTCGGCTGCGATCCCGTGCGCGAATGGATCCTCGCCAACGTGCGCTTGTGGATCGGCCAATACCGCATGGACGGCCTGCGCCTCGACGCCACGCACGCCATTTTCGACCAAGGCCCCCGGCACATACTCCGCGAGATCAAGGAAGCGGCCGATACGGCCGCCAGGGCGCTCGGCCGGCCGGCCCATATCATCGCCGAGCATCTGCGCAACGACCCGCGTTTGCTGCAATCACCGGAGCGCGGCGGCTACGGCCTCGACGCCGAATGGAACGACGATTTCCATCACGCCGTCCACGCCTTCCTGACCGGCGAGCGCCAGGGCTACTACGTCGATTTCGGCGAGCCGCGGGACTTCCCCAAGCTGTGCGAGAATACATTCCTTCTGGATGGCGTGTATAGCCAGTTCCGCGGCCGGCGTTTCGGCGCCCCCGCCGGCGATCTGACCGGCGATCGGTTCGTGGTCAGCATCCAGACGCACGACCAGGTCGGCAACCGGGCCGGCAGCGAACGGCTGGCGTCGCTGATTCCGCCGTCGAAGCTGCGGCTGGCCGCGTCGCTGCTGCTGCTGGCGCCGCACCTGCCGATGCTGTTCATGGGCGAGGAATACGGCGAGGATCGGCCGTTTTGGTTTTTCTGCTCCTTTCTCGATCGGCGCTTGGTGGAAGCGGTGCGCTCCGGCCGGCAGCGCGAATACGCCGCCCTGCTGGCCGGCGCGAAGATCGCCGACCCGCAGGCCGAGGCGACGTTCGCGGCGTGCCGGCTGTCGTGGTCGTGGCCGGAGGGGACGCCGCGCGCCGGATTGCGGCGGCTCTACCGCGACCTGCTGACCGCGCGCCGCCGCTGGCCGGCCCTGCGCGATTTCGCCCACCGGAGAGCGCGGCTGCTGCCGGATTCAAGCGAGCCGAACGTTCTGCACATGATTCGCGGCGGCGAACGGGAGGAGGAATTGCACGTCTATTTCAACTTGACGGATCGCGTTCAGCCGCTGGACGACGGCGGTCGGAGGCGCCTATTTCGGTCGGAGGCGGAACGATACGGCGGGGTGAATGACGCCGAAGGGATGCAGGAGCTGCGGCCTTATGAATGCGTGGCGCTCGGTGCCCACGAGTTGGAATCTGCCGACGCCGCCGCCAGCTTCGCCAGCAACTCCGCCTGTCCCGGTTGATTCGCCTCGATTTTTCGCCGCAGGCGCGCGGCCTCCTCGCGTCGGCCTTTCAAGTACTCGTCCACCCGCGCTCGGTGGCGCAGGTAGTAGGCAATTACCCCGTACACATCGGCGAGTTGCAGCGTCGAGTAACCGCGGACGATGCCCTCCGGGTCGGAGCCGTTGTTGAACTCGCGGATCACAACGTCGAGCAGGACCTGAGAGTCCCCAACGCGCACAACGCCGTATTCATCGGTGCGTAAGGGGCTTGGATCGGTCTGAATTTCGAGAGACATGATCGCTTCCTCCCAATCCACCTCATTCTACTCCTCCGGCGCCTCCGCGGACTCCGCCGGTTGAGCCGCTTGCCCCCGCGGCTTGAACGCCGCCATGCCGAGCGGCGGCAGTGTGACCGCCAAGATGTGATTGCGACCGTGCTGAGCGATCGGCGCCGCCTCAACGCCGCCGAGGTTGCCGACGCCGCCGCCGCCGTAAAGCGGGGCGTCGCTGTTCAGCACCTCGTCCCACCGACCGCCCTGCGGCACGCCGACCTGGTAGCTGTAGCGCGGCACCGGCGTGAAGTTGAACACGGCCAGCACGCAGTCGGCCGGGTCTTTGGCTTTGCGCAGCAGGCTTACGACGCTGGCCTCGGCGTCGCAGCAATCCACCCACTCGAAGCCGGACGGGTCGCAGTCTCCCTCGTGCATCGCCGGCTCGCCGCGGTAGAACGTGTTCAGGTCGCGCACCCACCGCTGGCATCCCTGATGCAGGGGGAAGCCCAGCAAGTTCCAGTCGAGGCTGGTCTCGAAGTTCCACTCCGCCCACTGCCCGAACTCGCCGCCCATGAACAGCAGCTTCTTGCCCGGCTGAAAATACTGCCAGCCGTAGAGCAGCCGCAAGTTGGCAAACTGCTGCCAGGCGTCGCCCGGCATTTTCGACGCAAGGGATCGCTTGCCGTGAACCACCTCGTCGTGCGACAGCGGCAAGACGTAGTTCTCGGCGTAGGCGTACACCATGCGGAAAGTCAGCTCGTTGTGGTGGTACTTGCGGTGGACGGGATCCTGGCCAAGGTACTGGAGCGTGTCGTGCATCCAACCCATATCCCATTTGTAGCTGAAACCCAGACCGCCGAGATGGGCCGGGCGCGACACCTGCGGCCAGGACGTGGACTCCTCGGCCATGACCACGACGTCGGGATAATCGGCGTTGACGCGCTCGTTGAGACGGCGCAGAAAGGCGATGGCGTCGAGATTTTCCCGGCCGCCGTAGTAGTTCGGCGTCCATTCGCCGGGTTGCCGGGAATAATCGAGATAGAGCATGGAGGCGACGGCGTCCACGCGCAGGCCGTCGATGTGGTAGCGGTCCAGCCAGAAGAGGGCGTTGCTGACGAGGAAGCTGCCGATCTCGTTGCGGCCGTAGTTGAAGATGAACGTGCCCCAATCCTTGTGTTCCCGCTGCTTGGGGTCGGCGTGCTCGTAGAGATGCGTACCGTCGAAATAGCCCAGGCCGTGCTCGTCGCGCGGGAAGTGGGCGGGGACCCAGTCGAGAATGACGCCGATGCCGCGCCGGTGCAGCGTATCGACCAGGAACATGAAGTCCTGCGGCGTGCCGAAACGGCTGGTCGGGGCGAAGTAGCCGACCGTTTGATAGCCCCAGGAGCCGTCGAAGGGATGCTCGGTGATCGGCATCAGCTCGACGTGGGTGTAACCCAGGTCGTGGGCGTAATCGGCCAGGAGCGGCGCCATTTCGCGGTAGGTCAGCCAGCGATTGCTATCCTCCAGTTTGCGCCGCCATGATCCTAAATGGACCTCGTAAATCGACATTGGGGCGTCGAGCGCCTGGGCCTTGCGGCGTCCGGCCGTCCACTCGGCGTCGCCCCAGTCATAGCCGGGCAGGTCCCAGACCTTCGACGCCGTGGCCGGCCGGATTTCGCAAGCGAAGGCGTAGGGATCGGCCTTCTCGACCCAGTAGTTGTGCAGCCGGGAAAAGATCGCGTATTTGTAGAGAGCGCCGGGACGAACGTTGGGGACAAAGCACTCCCAGATGCCGGAAGAGCCGACGGACCGCATCGGGTTGGCGGCCGCTTCCCAGCCGTTGAAGTCGGCGATGACGGACGCCCAGCGGGCGTTCGGCGCCCAGACGGCGAAGCGCACGCCGCGGACGCCGTCTTGCTCGGCGACGTGCGCCCCGAGCTTTTCGTAGGCCCGGTAGTGTCGGCCCTCGCGCCACAGGTAGACGTCGAAATCGGTCAGCGCCTCGGTGCTCACGGGCTTCCCCCCGGCCTAGCGCCGATACCCCGACCCTAAGCCCGGGCGCATTCCCGGCGTGGGGAAATAGCCGCCGGTGTAGCCGAACACGGCGGGATGGCCGGTCGTGTTCAGCGGCGTGAAGAGGGCGGCGTCGGAGATGGAGGCCGGCGGGGGTTGCAGCGCCTGCTGTTCGAGGTTGCCGATGGCGTTGCCGTAGACTTGGTTCATAGCGCGCTGGTTGAGTTCGGGCAGGGTGCGCAAGTAGTACTGGATGGCCGGGTCGCCGCCGTTGGCCAGGTTCAGATAGGGGCTAAGATAGTTGTGATAGCTGTAGCCGGGGCCGTAGATAGGCCGGTTGTAGATTCCCGGCGGCACGGCCTGGGCGCTGGCCGCGACGGCGGCGAGCATTACAGCGAGGCTGGCGACGAGGTAGACGCCGATCCGACGCGACATGGCTGTCTCCCGCATCAAGGTGGGCCGGCGGCGGACGCCGGCGAATCCGTGCGCTTCCCCGGAGGCCGACGGCGCTTGGGGCGACGGCCTCCCTACTCAGCCTAACCCCGGTCGGGCCGCTGTCAAGCGCCCGACCGGTCGGCGCCGTCGTCACGGCGCGGTCGTGCCAGTGCGGTTCCGGATGCTGTTGACCGTGCTGCTGCCCAGCAAGGTGACGCCGAGAATCTGCTGCGGAATGTCGAGCCGTTTGCGGAACCAGGTGCTCGCAACAATCCACTTGTCGGAGGCGACATAGATGCGGTCGTTGGGGAAAATCTGGTAGTCCGTAGTGACGCAGCCCCTCTGCGTGACGCCGCACCAGTCCACGGGCAAGAGGATCGGATGGTCGCAGTCCGCCGTGGCGCGAGCGACCCAGATCCGGTTCTTGGACGCCACCGGCGGCAGGCCGCCGATCTTGCTCAGGGCGTCCAGCACCGTTTCGTTGCCGGTGATCGGGATCGGGTAAATCTGCTGGCCGTAGCCGCCGCCGTCGGTGATGACGTAGTAGACCTTGCTGTTGTAGGCGATCACATCCACCACCAGGCCCTTTTTGATATCCTCGATGCTCTTTTTGTCGAGGCGGACGTGGAGCTGGGCGGCGACGGCGTCGCGGGCCTCGTCCAGCGTCCGCCCGGCCAGGTAAACGTTGCCGTATATGCCGAGGCTGACGCTGCCGTCGGGCCGCACCAGGTGCGGCCCTTGCACGTCCTGGGCCGGATCGGCGAGGTCATGGAGCAGCGAGATCAGCAGGATGTCGGGCGGCTCGACGATGTACGGCGGCAGCGGCTGCTTGGCGAATTCATGCGGCGCCGACGGATGCATAGCCGGCAGTTCTGGCTCCCCCACGACGGGTTGCGGCTCCAGGTGCGGCGGCGGCAGCGGCTGTGCCGCGGGTTCGCCGGGCGGGGCGGCGCCGGCGATGGCGAGCGGCTGCGGCGGGATGTCAATGGAAGGCCGCATGACGCCGTTCGGCGCCGGCGGATTGGACACGCGAGCGATGTCGCCCGGCGCCGGCATCGTCCCGGCGGCGACGTGCTGGGCCGGCTGCCAGACGCAGATCGCCGGGCCAATCGTTGCGGCCGGCCGTGCCGCTGCCATCCCGGAAGCGCTCGACGCAATCACCCCCTCCGCGGCCGCCGGTTGTCCCGTCGCCGGCGCCGGGCTTCGGCCCGCTCCAGCGACGGTTCGGGCGAAAAAGGCGTCCGACTCGACGGAACTCGTCTGACAACCGGCCCCCCCGGTGCAGGCGCCCAAAAAGGCGGCGAAACCGACCAGGAAACGGATCGGAGTTCTCGGAGGCATGTCCCTTACCTCGGTTCGGCGGGGCGACCGGCAAAGCCGCAGGAGACGGCGTGAGCCGTCCTACTCGCCCCCTTTATCGTCGCCGCCGTCGCAGTCGTGTGAACCTGCGGCCGGCAATTCCCCGCAGCCGCCGCATTTCCGCCGGTCAAGTTCCGCGCAAACCAACGAGCTTACCACGGCGCAGGGTCGCTGCATCCTCGTGCCGGGGCTCTGCCCCGGCACG
>DATKHW010000533.1:0-4486 GCA_035546275.1 Gemmataceae bacterium | reverse complement strand
CCGATGTGCCGGTCGGCGGCGGCCTTTCCAGCAGCGCCGCCATCGAGGTGGCGACGGCGACGCTGATCGAGGCGATGACCGGTTCGCGGCTCGACCTGCTGCGCAAGGCGCTGCTGTGTCAAAAGGCCGAAAACGAGTTCGCCGGCGTGCCGTGCGGCATCATGGACCAATGCGCCTCCGTCATGGGGCAAGATGGAGCCCTGCTGCTGCTGGACTGCCGTTCGCGCACCGTACGCATGACGCCATTGGCCGACCCGGACGCAGTCGCCCTGATCGTCAACAGCAACGTCCGCCACGACCTCGGCGACGGCGGCTATGCGGTCCGCCGGCGGCAATGTGAGGAGGCGGCCCGAAGTCTCGGCGTCGCCGCTTTGCGCGACGTGAACGTCGATCACCTGGAAGCGGAGCGCGATCGGCTCGGCGACGTGCATTACCGCCGCGCCAGCCACGTCGTCACGGAGATCGCACGCACAGTGCAAGCAGCGGAGGCCATCGGTCGCGGCGACTGGCCGACCGTCGGCCGGCTGATGCACGCCAGTCATGTTTCCCTGCGCGACTGTTTCCAGGTCAGCTGCGAGGAGCTGGACCTGCTGGTCGAGCTGACGACGGCGTGCGACGGCGTCATCGGGTCGCGCATGACCGGCGGCGGTTTCGGCGGCTGCACGATCAGTCTGGTTCGCCGGGACGCGCTCGACGGCGTGATCCACCGCGTCGAGCAGGGATACCGCGCCAAAACGGGCAAGGCGGCGACGGTGTTCGTAACGCGGCCGGTAGATGGGGCGCATGTGATCCGGGCGCCGGGTTGAAAGTGCATGGCCGGCCCGCGACAATAACTGTCGGACGCCCTCCCGATTGCAGCAGCCGCTGCTTTGGTCTTGCTGATAGCTGATAGCTTTAGCTGTAACCGCTGCCTTCGTCCACCTGACGCTCCACCATGCGCATTCATCTCGACTATGGTCGCACCGGACTCGACGTGGACATTCCCGACGATCGCCTCGTCGGGCCCCTGGCGATCCGCCCCGCCGCCCCCTTGGCCGATCCCGACGCCGCCGTGGCCGAAGCGCTCCGCCGGCCCATCGGCGCCCGTCCCCTATCCGAAATCGCCCGCGGCCGCAAGAACGCCTGCATCCTCATCTGCGATGTGACGCGCCCCGTGCCGAACCGTCTGCTGCTGCCGCCGATTCTGCGCATCCTGGAAGAGCAGGGCGTCGCCCGCCGCGACATCCTCATCCTCGTGGCCACCGGACTGCACCGCCCGAACGAGGGGGCGGAGTTGGTCGAACTGGTTGGGCCGGAGATCGCGGCGCAGTACCGCATCGAAAACCATCACGGCAAGGTTCGCGAGGAACACGACTTCCTCGGCGTAACGCCGAACGGCGTGCCGATCTTGCTCGATTCGCGCTATGTCCGGGCCGATCTGAAAATCGCGACCGGCCTGATCGAGCCGCACCTGATGGCCGGCTACAGCGGCGGCCGCAAGGTCATCTGCCCCGGCGTGGCCGGATTGGACACGGTGAAGGTCTGGCATGGGCCGAAATTCCTGGAGCATCCCAGGGCGGACTGCGGCATCGTGGAGGGCAACCCGGTCCACGAGGAGAACACGCGCATCGCGCTCATGGCCGGCTGCGACTTCATCGTCAACCTGTGCCTCGACGGCCAGCGGCGCGTGACCTGGGTCGGCGCCGGTGACATGATCCAAGCGTGGGAGGCGGGCGTTCGCTTCGTGGAACAGGTGGTCAAGGCGCCGGTGAAGGCGCCGGTGGACGTGGTCGTCACCAGCTGCGCCGGCTATCCGCTGGATACGACGTGGTATCAGGCCGTGAAGGGATTGACCGGGGCGCTGCCGATCGTCAAGCAGGGCGGCACGATCGTGCTGGCGGCCAGCCTGAGCGAGGGTCTCGGCAGCCCCGAGTTTCAGCAGGTCCTTGCGGACAACCCGGACCTGGCGGCGTTCAAAAAGCGCATTATGGGATCGGATTATTTCGTCATGGATCAGTGGCAGGTCGAGGAGCTTTGCAAGGTGCTGGAGCGCTGCCGGGTGAAGGTGGTGAGCGACGGCCTTTCGGCTGAGACGCTGCGGCGGTGCTGCGTGGAACCGGCGGCGACGGTGGAGCAAGCGGTGGCGGAGAGCTTGCAGGAGTACGGGCCAAGCGCGCGCGTGGCGGTCATTCCCAAAGGCCCGTATGTGCTGCCGTATGTGGCCTGACGCAGGCTATCCCCTCATGACGGCTTCTTCCAGCTCAGGATGGCGATGAGCGGCTCGAGCGGCGCTGGAGACGCCGGATCGATCGTCAGCTCGTTGGTCGCGTCGAAGCGCTTGATGACTTGGGGCTTGACCCCGTCCAAAAACTCGTCCAGCGGCAGCAGGTCCTCAAAAACGTGCGGGATGCCGTAATGCATCGGCAGGATGCAGCGCTTCGGCTTGAGCTGTTCGATCACCTTTTTCGCATCCGTCCCATTGAGCGTGTAAACGCCGCCTACCGGGATCATCAGCACGTCCACAGGGCCGATCTGCTTAAGCTGTTCGTCGCTCAGCATATGTCCCAGATCGCCGAGGTGGACGATGCGCAGGCCGTCCATTTCCACGACCCAGATGCCGTTGCGGCCGCGGATCATGCCCTCGGCGTTGTCGTGGTAAGCGGACACGTTGTGGAACTTCACGTCCTTGATGGAATCGTCCACCGGCACGAATTCGATGCGCCGGCCGTCGCCCTTGACGTCCTTGAGGGCGTTGTACGTCTTGACCTTTTTGTAATCGTCCACGACGTCCACCTGCGTGTGGTCGCTGTGCAGGTGGCTCATGAGGATCAGGTCGGCGTGGGGTATCGCAATGCGGCCGAACGCTTCGATGGCCTGCGGATCGAAGACGACGCGCGTGCCCTGGCTCGAGACGACCTCGAAGAACGATTGGCCGTGCCAGATGATCTTGACCGGCGGCTTGTCGTCGGCGACAGCGGCGGCGGCCGTCGCCAGCAGGACGGCAAGCGCGGCGAAGGTGCAGTTCATCGCGAGGACTCCAGGTGCAGAGGGACCGAACTTGTCCATCATAACGCGGCCGAATGCGCCGGTTCAAGCAGGATGACGAGCACGCCGCCAACTCCCCACGCGAATCGCGGGAAATTCTGCTGGTTCCCGGCGGCGCGTTTGTTATCGTAGGTTCGGAAGTCCCACCGTGGTCCCCTCAGGAATCGGCCCATGAAGATAACCATCGTGTCCCGCGACCCGCCGCTCGGCCTGCGCATGGAGGGGCAGCTGACCGTCAAGGAAATTGCCGACGCCGACCGGCAGCTGGAGGAAGCCCTGGTCCCGGCCGGCTTCCGCCAAAAGGCTGTTTTGGATCTCGCAAACGTCGGATTCATCGACTCCAGCGGCATCAGCTGGCTCATGATCTGCCACAAGCATTTCGCCCAGGCCGGCGGCAAGATCGTCTTTCACTCGGCGCCGGAGCTGATTCAGCAGACCCTCCACCTGCTCCGGCTTGACCTGGTGCTGAACCTGGCCGAAGACGAGAACGCGGCGCGGGCCATGGCGCTGGAGGCGCGGAAATGAGTTGAAGAACCCTCTCGCTTGCGCTCGGGGCTGGCATGGCCGTTCAACTCCCAACCATCTGCAACGCTCGTCCCGTGCGCCATTCCTGTTGGATGCGAACCACCTCGTTGTAAAGGGTGTCGCGCTCCACCGGGACGCGGCCGGCTTCCTCGATAAGCCGGCGGATTTCAGCGGCGCTCAGCTCCTGCGGCGCATCCGAGCCGGCGTCGTGGTAGATCTTTTCATGCACCACCGTGCCGTCCAGGTCGTCCGCGCCGAAGCTCAGCGCGACCTGGGCTGTCTTGAGGCCGAGCATCACCCAGTACGCCTTAATGTGCGGGAAGTTGTCGAGCATCAGTCGGCTGATTGCCATCGTTTGGAGATCGACCAAGGCGCTTGCCTTGGGAATGTGCGACAGCCGCGTGTTGTCCGGATGGAAAGCCAGCGGGATGAACGTCTGGAAGCCGCCGGTCTCATCCTGCAATTCGCGCAGCCGGCACAGATGGTCGATGCGGTGCCGCGGCGCCTCGATGTGGCCGTAGAGCATGGTGGCGTTGGAGCGCAGGCCGAGCTGGTGGGCCTCGCGGTGGACGCGCAGCCATTCGGCGGCGTCCGCTTTGTGTTCGCAAATCTTGTCGCGCACTTCCGGATGGAAAATCTCCGCGCCGCCGCCGGGCAGGCTGCCGAGTCCGGCCTCCTTGAACTCGGCCAGCAGATCGCGCGTCGGCCGCCCCGTCAGCCGGGCGAACCAGTCCCATTCCACCGCCGTGTACGCTTTCAGGTGCAGCCGCGGATGGGCGTTGTGGATAATGCGGATGACGTTCAGATACCATTCATAGGGCAGCTGGTGATGCAGGCCGCCGACGATGTGCAGTTCGGTGGCGCCGCGCCGCTCGGCCTCCAACGCCCGCTCGACGATCTGCTCGTCGCTCATGACGTAGCCCTTCTCGGCGCGCAT
>DATKHW010000532.1:0-2037 GCA_035546275.1 Gemmataceae bacterium | reverse complement strand
CAATTCCCGCAGTTCCAATCGCGCTCGGTGCAGCCGAAATCCATTTTGGGAACTCCCGAGGAGCGCCCGTCGTCCAAGGAGCGGTAGATTGCCGTGAGCGCCGACGACGACCGCCTCATCACCGAGTGCCTAAAAGGCGATACGTCGGCCTTTGGAGAGTTGGTGCGCCGCTACCAGGAGCGGCTTTTCAATACGGTCTACCGGATGGTGGGCAACGCCGAGGACGCGTACGACGTGGTTCAGGACGCCTTCCTCAGCGCCTACCAATCCCTCGATAGCTTTAAGGGCGACTCGCTGTTTTTCACCTGGCTGTATCGCATCGCCGTCAACACGGCGATCAGCCTCAAACGGAAGCAGCGGGCGGTGGTGAGCATCGACGCCGGCCGCGACGGCGAGCAGGGCATCGAGCCGCTTGATCCGTCGGAGCTAAGTCAGCCCGGCCATGCGCTGGAACAGGCGGAGCAGGAGCGCCGCATTCAGCATGCACTGTCCCGGCTGTCGCCGGAGCACCGGGCCGTTTTGATCATGAAAGACATGGAAGGCCAAAAATACGAACTGATGGCGGAAATCCTGCAAGTGCCTATCGGCACGATTCGCAGTCGGCTGCACCGAGCGCGATTGGAACTGCGGGAATTGCTGGAGAAGGACGAGTGCTGAGGTCGTTGGGAAGATGAAGGTGGCGTATGCTTCCGGAATGGTGTCGTGAGCTGCTGACGGCGTACGTGGACGGCGAGATGAGCGCGTCGCAACGCCGCCGCGCGCTGCGGCTGCTGCGCCGGTCGTCGCAGGCCCGTCGGTTGCTGCAACGGCTGCAAAGCGACTCCGACGCCCTGATTCATTTGCCGCGCGTGCGTCCCGAGCGCGATCTGTCGCAGCCGGTGTTGCAGAAGATCGGCGCCCAGCCGACGCCCCTTCGCCGCCCTCGCCGCATCCCCGCGCCGCGAGTTTACCCGGCTTGGATTGGCGCCGCCGCGGCCGCCGTCGTCCTGTGCGTGCTCGGAGCGGCTTCGTACAGTTTCTTTGCCTGGATCGGCCATCGCGCCACGGGATCGGCCGTTGCACAGGTCCCAGCGAATCCGCCGGCCGTCGTCCCACCCGCCAAGCCGCCGACCGCCGACCCTGACCAGTCCCGCGGCCCGTCAGGCGATTCGGACCACAAAGCCAACCCCGTCGTCCCCGCGCCTGCGCCGCCCGTTGACACGGTCCAGCGACCGCAGCCTGCGCCAAACCCTCCGACGACGCCAGATAGGGACGAACCGATTTTCACGTCTCCGGGTATGGAAGCGTTTCCGGAATTGCAATCCATCTTGCCGGCCACAGATGTGGTCTCCACGTTCAAAGTCCGCGACGTGGATGAGAAGAAGCTGGCAGGCGTGTTCTCCAAGGAATCGGCGTTTCACGTCGAGCTGCCTGTCCCCGACGCCAACCGGGCATTCGAGCGATTGCGCGGCGTCCTCAAGGCGCATCACGTCGAACTGCTGATCGACGCCACTGCCGACGCCCGATTGCGGCACCCCAACCCGAAATCGCAGACCAATTATATCCTCTATACGGAGGACTTGACGGCGGACGATTTGGTGAAGCTGCTGCAGCAGCTGGGCGCCGAGGACAAGAAGGCCGCCGAGAAAAAGGCCGGCGACGGCATTTTTGACGCCCTGGTGGTTCACGCCATGAACGAAAACGACCACAAGGTCCTGAAGAAACTGATGGGCGCCGATCTGGCTCCGCTAGCCGCGTCCAACGAAGCGGGCCCCGCAGGCGTCGATCCGCGCAAACCGCTTTCCGATCAGACCGGCGCCCAGGTGGCGGCCGCGCTCGGCCAGGGCAAGGCCGGTCCGAAGGGTGCGACCGACCACGAATTGCTCGTCCTGCCGTACAACCCTGTTCAACCCAAGGCCGATTCCGCGGAAATAAAGCGTTTTCTCGACGAGCGCAAGCCCATGCGGCCGGGCGCCTTGCAGATCCTGCTCGTGCTGCGGAACCCCACCAAGAACAAGTAAATGCTGTCACTTTGACGTCCTGCCGGCCGCCCGGCGG
>DATKHW010000531.1:0-3975 GCA_035546275.1 Gemmataceae bacterium | reverse complement strand
AATCTGCACGGGAATCGAATTGGAGAAGTCGGCGCCAGGGACTTTGCCGCTTCATCGTTGCTGGACGGACTGCGGCAGGTGGATCTGTCCGGCAACGCGATCGGCGCCGCGGCGCGCGAAGCCTTGCAGTCGTCCCCTCTGGGTCAATCCGGCCGGTGCGTCTTGGACCTGAGCAACAACGTCGCACCCGGCGACGAATAAGTGCCCTTTTAAGGTCGCTATACTCTTGTCCTGCGGCGTCACTATTAAAGTCGCCGTCCCAGCCGCTACGCCTTCCTCCTCGCGAAATCCGCCATGAAGGCCGCCAGCGCCTCACAGGCCTCCGGCGTGACGGCATTGTACGTCGAAGCGCGGACGCCGCCGATGGAGCGGTGGCCGGCCAAGCCGATCATGCCCGCCGTCTGCGCCTCCGCTACGAACTGCTTCTCCTGCGCCTCGCTCGGCAAACGGAATGTAATGTTCATATGCGAACGCGATTGCGGCGCCGCGTGACCGCGGTAAAAGCCGCCGCTCTGGTCGATGGCGTCGTAAATCAGCCGGGCTTTGTGGGCATTGCGCTCTGCCATCGCCGTCAACCCGCCGAGTTTCTCGATCCACGCCAGCACCAGGCCCAGTACGTAAACGCCGAACGTCGGCGGCGTGTTGTAAAGCGATTTGTTCTTAACGTGCGTGCCATAACGCAGCATGGTGGGCACGCCCTTGTTCGCCTTTTCAAGCCACGCCTCGCGGATCAGCACCGCCGCGGCGCCGGCCGGGCCGAGATTCTTCTGCGCCCCCGCGTAAATCAGCGAGAACTTGCCGGCGTCAAATGGCCGCGAAAGAATGTCGCTGCTCATGTCCGCGACCAGCGGCCGATCGTCGACCTCGGGGAACTCGTGCCACTGGACGCCCTGAATTGTCTCGTTCGATGTGAGATGCACGTAGGCCGCGTCCGCCCCAAGGCGGATCTCGCCAGGACGCGGAACGCGGCGGTACCCGTCCTCCTTCGTTGAGGCCGCGACGCGCGCCTTGCCGAGCGCGGACGCTTCTTCGAAGGCTTTTTCGGCCCAGGCTCCCGTCATGAGGTAATCCGCGGCGCCGCCCGGCGGCAGGAAATTCATCGGCAGCATGGCGAATTGCGTCGATGCGCCGCCCTGGACGAAAATCACGCGATAACTGTCGCCGACGCCGAGCAGCCTTTTAAATGCGGCCTCTGCGTGGGCGTTGACCGCCTCGTATTCCTTGGAACGATGGCTCATTTCCATGATCGACATGCCGGCGCCCTTGAAGTCGCGCAGCTCGGCCTGGACCTGCTCCAGGACCGACGGCGGCAGCATGGCGGGGCCGGCGTTGAAATTATAGATTCGGTGCATCGCGTATCTCCGTGAGCCTCACATTCTCGATCCGCACGGACTTTAGTCTATTATGCAGCGGGTTGAAAATCCCGGCGCCGGCAACGCACGCAAGGCCGCAAAGCCGCAAAAGAGGCGCGTTTTTGCGTCTGCGCCATTTCGACTTTCAAGTCCCAAGGCGTCCCGCCCGAAAGGAGGATGGGGACGCCTGCACCAGGAGAAGCGATCCGTGGAAAATCTTGCCGATTTAACCGTGGAATCCATCGAGCTGACGCCGCCGCTTCACTCTGCTGCCTTCGATTTGCGTTGGCCCGTGGAAGTGCGGTCGCATCCGCGCTTCGAACAGCCGTTGCAAGCGTCGGTGCGCTCGGCGCCGTTGCTGACCGATCCGCCCTGGGCGCGGTCGCTCGGCAAGCTGACAATGGACGTCTCGACGCAAGGCTGGCGCTTCCCGACTCCGCCAGATCAGGCGCCGGCGGACGGCGGCCGTGAGCCGGCGGATGCGACCGATCAGCCGGATCAAACCGGCCGCTCGCCTGCCGAAGCGCCGCGGCGCACGCGCCTCAAGCCGCCCAGCCAAACCGTTCTCTTCAAGGACCGGCTGCTCTACCTGCTGCAACCGCCCTTGGAAGCCATCTTCGCCGGGAAAGAGGTGAAGCTGCCGTTTGATCCCTATCCGTACCAGATCCAGGGAATCGCATTCTTGATGCCGCGCCACAACGCCCTCCTCGCCGACGAGATGGGGCTAGGCAAGACGATTCAGGTGATTATCGCTCTCCGCCTTCTCTTTAAAGCCGGACTGATACGCCGGGCCCTCGTGGTTTGTCCCAAGCCGCTGGTCGTCAATTGGTCGCGCGAACTGCGGACTTGGTCGGACGACCTGCCGTTTGAGGTGATCGGCGGCGACACCGAGACGCGGCGGGCGATGTGGCGCGTCTCCAACTGCCCGCTGAAGCTGGTCAATTACGAATTGCTGACGCGCGACGCAGCGGAAGTCGGCGATGAACGGGTGCACTTCGACGTGGTGGTGCTGGACGAGGCGCAGCGGATCAAGAGCCGCGAGTCCAAGACGGCCCACGCGGCGCGGGCCATTCACCGCGATCGCAGCTGGGCGATGACCGGTACGCCGGTCGAGAACCGCATCGATGATCTCGTGAACATTTTTGAATTCGTCGATCCCGGCCGCATTCCCCCGGACGCCCCGGCCAGGATGCTGCCGGAGCTGACGCGCGACTGCATCCTGCGCCGCACCAAGGAGGAAGCCGCCCCCGACATGCCGCCGCGCGTCTACCGCGACGCCTACCCGGAGCTGACGCCGGAACAGCGCGACGCCTACATCCTCGCCGAAACGGAAGGCGTCGTCCATCTCAACGAGCTGGGCGACACCATCACGGTGCAGCACGTTTTCGAGCTGGTGTTGCGTCTGAAGCAAATCTGCAATTTCGACCCGCGTACGGGCAAAAGCGCCAAGTTGGAACAGCTGCAAGCGGACCTGGCGGAGGTGGCGGAGAGCGGCCGCAAGGCCGTCGTCTTTTCGCAATGGGTGGAACCGCTGGAAACGCTGGCCCAGGCGCTGGGCGAATTTGGGCCGCTGCAATTTCACGGCAAGGTGCCGCAACGGGACCGTCAGGCCATCCTCGATCGGTTCAAGGACGATCCGCGGAAACACGTGCTGCTGATGAGTTACGGCACGGGCAGCGTGGGGCTGAATCTGCAATTCACCAACTACGTCTTCCTGTTCGACCGCTGGTGGAATCCGGCCGTGGAGGATCAGGCGATCAACCGCGCCCATCGTCTCGGCCAGAAGGAGCCGGTGTTCATCACGCGCTTCGTGACGCCCGGCACCATCGAGGGCCGCATTGCGGAGGTGCTGGAGAAAAAAAGGGAACTGTTCAACGAGCTGATCGGCCAGAACGGCCCGCCGCCCTCGTTGGGACTGTCGGAGGAGGACGTGTTCAGCCTATTCGACATTCGGGCCAGGCCGCGACGGGCGGCGGCGTGAGGTTCGGCGACGACAGACGCTTGTTGTTGGGTGTGCGTGCTTTTCGCTTGCATTCCCCTCGGCGCCGGATACCCTCAGCGAAAGACGGCCTGTCGGCGCGCCGCACGGCGGCCCCAGCTCCCATGTTGGCCGAACCCGCGCCGCGGACGAAGGGGAAGCGATGGAAATCACGTACACTCTCGGCCCGGACGACCAAACCGCCTTCCTGCTCCACCATATGGAGAACGCACGCTACGTCCGAACGGGGCGATTCCGAGCCCGCCGCCTTTCGCGGGGGATGAGAATCCTCCTTATCGTGCCCTTCGCGATCCTGCTTGTGTGCCAAGTTGCACTGCTTTTTCACGGCGCAATATGGACGCCGCACGTGATCGGCACCTTTGCGGCGACGATCTTGCTGGGAGCTTATCACCTCGCCACGGCGTTCAAGCACTCCTCCGTAGCGGAAGGATTGAAAAAGCAGGTCCGCAAGCAATACGACCGCGGCGACTTGGATAAGGTGCTCGGCGAGCAGCGGCTCAAGCTGACCGCGCAGGAACTCGTCCGAGCCACGGATTACCAAACCGCCGCGATCACATGGGCGGCCGTCCAGAAAATCGCCATTACGGCGGATCATGCCTTCTTCTACCATAACGCCGCTCAGGC
>DATKHW010000530.1:0-4221 GCA_035546275.1 Gemmataceae bacterium | reverse complement strand
GGCGGCCTGCATGCCGGCCTGGGCCGCGGCGCCGGCGGCGGCGCCCATCTCCGGCGTCATGCGGGGCAGCGTCTGGTTGATCCGCTCGACGTTGTCGCGGAACATCTCCAGCGGGCTCCTGAGCTGCAGGAACAGCTGGGCGAACTGCTGGCCCTGGAGGGCGGCGGCCGTCTGCGCGCGCTCCGGCCCGAGCTGGGCGGCGGCCTGGACCTGGGCGGCCTGGTTGAGCGGCTGGAGCCGCGCCTGCAGCCGGGCCTGGAACGCCCGCTCACGCTCCATGCGGGCCGTGAAGGCGTCGTCGCCCTCCCCCTGAACGCGCCCCGAAGTCACGGTCCGCTGGGAGAGCTGGATCAGCGAGCGGATGGCGTCGGCCGTCGGCCCCTGGTCCTCCACGCCGCGCAGCCGCTCGCGCGCCTGCTGCTCGAAGTGCAGCATGCCCTCGGCGATCGGGTTGCGCGCGGCCTGGAGGGTCGCCGCGGTGCCCTCGCCGGTGTCCCGGACCTGGTTGCGGGTCGCCTCCCGGATCGTGCCCAGGGCCACGGCCATTTGCAGGTCGTGGATCGTCTTGAGCATCTGGCTGGTGGCGCCTTCCTGGGCGAGCTTGAAGCGTGCCACCGCGTCCGTGGCCAGGCCCAGCGTCTGGGCCTGCTCGGTCAGCCGCTCCTGAAGCTTCCCGAACAGCTGCAGGGCGCCCAGCGGGGCGAACTCGGCGGGGGTGATGGCCGGGGTGGCGTGGGCCGCCGGCGCCGCCGGGGTTGCCGCCGCCGCGGCGGCCGGGGTCGGGGCCGATGCCGGCCGGCCGCTCTGGAAGCCGTTGCCGCGCACCCAGTTGAGCGCGGACCGGATGAGGCCGACCATCCACTCCACCACGTCGGCGATGCCGCGCACGACGGCGCCGACCACCGCGAAGGCGGGCCCCAGGACCGCGCTCACCACCTCCACGATGCCGCGGATGACTAGCGCCACCCCGAACAGGGCGGACTGGACCACGGTGCCGATGATGGTGCCGATGACCTTGAACACGCCGCCCAGGCCGCTGACGTCGCCGAAGATGCCTTTCAGCGCGTCCCACACGCTGCTTAAGGCGTCCAGGATCGGCTCGAACACCGGGGCCAGGGTCGCCGCCACGGAGCTTACGGCGGCGCCGATCTGCTCAAACACCGGCCCCACGGCCCCGGCGATGCCGCGGACCGCGTCGGCGACCACGCCCAGCACGCCCTTGAATGCCGTGCCGACGAAACCGGCCACGGCGCGGAAGGTCTCGCCCAGGCCCTCGCCGGTGCCCAGGACGCCTTGCAGCGTGTCCCACACGCCCAGCGCGGCGGCCTTGAGGGCGCCGAACGCGGAGCCCACGGCGTCGGCGATGTCGCCCACGCCGGCCGTGATGCCGTCCAGGATGGTGGCGACGGCCTGGAACACGGGCGCCAGCACGGAGCCGACGACCTGGCCCACGCCCTTGAGCGTCTCGCCCAGCCCCTGCCCGGTGCCGAAGATGCCCTTGACCACGTCCCAGAGCGCGCCGGCCGTGCCGATGACGGCCTGGAAGGCGGGGGCCATGGCCGAGAAGACCGCCCCGACCCCGTCCACCAGCCCGCTGATGGTTCGCCCGACCCAGCCGACCACGTCGCGCACGATCTGGATGACCGGCTGCAGCTTGAGCACCAGGTCGCTGACGAACCCGCTGACGGCGGTGATGGCCGGGGCCACGGAAATGGCGGCGCTGTTGGCCACGGACTGAAAGACGCTGCCGGCGTCGGCGCCCGCCCCGCGCATGGCGCGCTGGGAGGAAAGGACGGCCGCCGCGTCCGGGCGCGAGACGGTCAGGCCGAGCTGCTGCGACCGCTGCCGCGCCGCCTCCAGGCCGGCCGAGCCGCCCAGCTTCTGGACGTCCGCCCACTGGTTGCGGAAGACCATGAACCCGGCGGCGGCGCGGTCGGCCGCGCGCGGCAGGGCGTTGATCCGGTCCACGATCCGGCCCAGGGCCTCGTCCAGGGGGGTGTTGGCCAGTTGCTGCGCGTCCAGGCCCAGGGTCTGGAACATGGCATGTGCCGGCCCCGCACCGGTCGCGGCCCGGCCGATTTGGCGCTGCACCATCTGCAGGGTGCCGCCCAGGGCGTCCATGTCCAGGCCGGCGCGCCCGGCCGCCAGCTGGAGGCCCGCCACGGCCTCCGTCGAAATCTGAAAGCGCTGGGCGAGCTTGGCCTGCGTGGCGATGTTCCTGACGCCGGAGGCGGCCAGGAGGCCGAACCCGATGACGGCGCCGCCGACGGCCAGGGTCGTGGCGCCGATCGCGGTGACGACACCGCCCGCGGCGGCGGCGAGGCCGCCAAAGGCCGGCGCTGCCGTGATGACGGCCGGTGCGGCGGCGGGCGGGATGGTAGGCGGCGCGGCGGCCACGGGGGCGCGGCCCGCGAGTGTCGCGCCCGCCCCCATAACCGCGGCGCGGCCGACGCCGGCGGCGGCGCCCGTGGCGGCGGCGCGGCCCAGGCCGGGCGCGGCAGCCGCGGCGGGACCTGACGCCGCGGTGGCGACGTTCGAGGCTGCGGCGTTGCCGGCGATCCGGGCGGCCGCGGTGGCGGCGCCGGAGGCTACGCCCGCGGCGGCGACCGGCGCGGCGTGAACGGGAGCGGGAGCGGCCGCGGCCGCAACGCGTGCGGCGGACCGGGCCGCGAGCCGGTTGCCGACGGCCGTAACGACGTCGCCCGCGGCGCCGCTGCCCGTGAGGCGCGCCACGGCGGCGCCCAGGCGCTCCGCCATGCCCTGCTGCCGGCGCATGGTGTCGAGTTGCTGGTTGGCCGCCGCCGTGGCGGCGATCGTGGCCTCGGACACCCCCTGCTGCCGCAGCCGGAACGCCTCCGCCGACTTGGAGGACATGCCGAAGGTGTCGATCTGCCCGCGGATCGAGGCCAGGTTCTTCCGGGCCGAGCGCTCGGCGTCCTGGAGGCCCTGCTGGAACTGGGCGCCGTCCAGGCCCAGGGTGACGCTGAGGTTGCCGATGTTCGCCATTACGGTGCTCCGCAGAAGGCCGCCGCCATCATGTCCAGTTGCAGCGCCTGCTCCTCGAGGGTCTGGGGCCGGGGTTCTTCCGGCTCGTCTTCCTTGAGGCCGGGGAAGAAGTCGGCCGGGACCAGCGGCTTGGCCTTGGGGTCCCGGTCCATCGACCAGTTGGCGATCAGGCTGGCCAGGATCCCGCAGCGCAAATCATCCTGGCGGCCGCCCCAGGGCTCCAGGGCGCCGTAGACCTGCCACCCCCACCACTCGCGCGCCGTCATGGCGGCGAGCATCGCGGCCGGACTGGCGTAGCCCAGGGCCAGCGCCAGCCGGTATTTCAGGCGCTCGCGGGGGTCGGCAGTGAGGCGTTTTTTGCCTCTTCCTCGTCCCCGCGCCGCATGCCGCTGAGCCGCGCGGCGGCCTCGTAAATGCGGTCCAGGGCCGCGGCGCCCAACTCGCCCACCGCCTCGGCGTCGGCGTCCGTGAACACGCGTTCGCCCGCCTCAGTGACCAGGCACTTGCAGGCTATTTTCGCGCGGACGTTGGCCAGGTTGGTCTCGCGCCGCTTGCCGTCGGGGCTGAAGGTTACCAGCCCGGCCTCGTACTCGTCGCGCTCCGTGCCTTTCATCTCCCAGACGTAGAGCCTCTCCCCGCCCAGCACGTCGGCGAGCTCGGGCAGGTCGATGGGTTCCCGCCGGCGCGGCCGGGGGGCCAGGATGCGGTCCCGCAGTTTCATATTCATGACGTGGGAAAAGAATGGAAAGAATGGAACTTACGACCCCGGCCGCACCACCAGCACGGTGACCGTCGTCACGGCGGAGTAAGTGATCGACGCGTAACCATTCGAGTCGTTGTAAAAGTTGGTCGGGAACGGCCCCATGACGGCCGTGTGCCCGGCCAGCACGGTCACGGTGCGCGCGCTCGGCGTCTGCCCGTCCACGATGCCGCCCACGCCCAGGTTGAGCGTCGCCGTCGTGGGGGAGCCCGAGCCGTTGACGATGACGAAGAACTCCGCGCCGGTGTTGAGCCACTTGTCGGTTTTCGCGGCGTCGGCGGACGCCGCCAGGGCCGTCACGTCCTGCCCGGCGCGGCTCATCACCGTGACCGTGAGGGTGGCCGCGCGGGCGTCGGCAGCGAGAAACAGGGCCGGCGCCAGCAGCAGCAGGCCGGCGAGCAGTTTGCGGGGCATGGGTCGCCTTTCGCGAATCGGAAACTATGGGAATTCCCATA
>DATKHW010000529.1:0-3747 GCA_035546275.1 Gemmataceae bacterium | reverse complement strand
TCAAAGTGGTGTTCGTCCAGTTCGTCGTCCCGCGCCGCGACGACGGCCGATCGCCGCGAACCACGGCGGAGCAGATCGCGGCGGCCGTGCCGCACGGGGAGACGCTGTACTTGTGCGATCTCAAAGACGAGGGAATTCTGTTCTATTACAGGCGGCCGGCGCAACGGGTGGAATGGGACGCTCTCGGCGGCGACGGGCGTCCGCGCTACTGCGTGCTGACGGCGGCGGAATGGACCGCGCGGCCGGCGCTAGTCTTGCTGCGACTGCGGGACGAACAAGGCGATCCGATCGTCTTGTGCCGGCTGTCCGGCTCGAACGAGGCCGGCGGGGACGGCGTCATCGGCCGAGCGGCCGGACCTGCGGCGGAAGTCCATTGGGACCGGCCGGCGGAATGACGCCGGCGCAGATGGCGACGCCGAGCAGGACCGAAAACAGAATCGTCGCGCCCAGCACGACCCCGGCCGCGATCCACAGCCCCATCGACAGATTGGTCGGCGTCGGCAGCTCGGCGTCGCGGGCTTTCTTGGCGATGACGAGCGGATGGTCCACCGGCCGGAAGCGCGGCGGTCTGCCGTCGCGGACCTCGACCTCGCCGACGACATGAACGGGAACGCCGCTCTCGATGACCTCCTCCAGCACCGTGGCCTTGGGCAGCTCGCGCCCCTCGCGCATCCATTCCGTCCTCCGCGCATACATCGCACTGACGCCGGATCGGCGGGCCGCCAGCGTGCTTTCGCCGTAGCGCTTTTGCAGCATCAGGTCGAAGGTCAGCCCGTCCTGGCGGGACGTGTCGATCACGCCCTCCTTCTTGGCGGTCACGCCCTCGAGTTCGGCGTCGGCCAGGTCGAGAAGGGCCCGGCCGGTTTCGTCCTCCACGGCCACGGCGATGCGCTGCACGTCGTCCACGATGGTATGCCACGTCTCGCTTTCGCTGCTCCTTTCACTGGGGCCCATCCCGGCCGCCATGCTTAGCGAGTTGTAACGAGCCGTCCAAGTCTTGATTTCATACGCCTGTTCCACCTTGAAGTGGAAATAGACGCACGGCTTGTTGGTCAGTGGACTGGTGAGCGGCTCGGCCCGCGCCGTCAGCCGGCCCTTGACGCGGCAGACGTCGCCGTCGCGCATCTCGGCCACCTTGCACTTGATCACGCGGGCCCGTTTTACCTTCTTTTGACCGCTGCGATAGGCGAATATGGCCAGCAAGCCGGCCGCGACGACGCCGATGATCAGGAGGCCGAGAGGACACAGAAGGGACAGGATGTTGATGTTCATGGGAGGGCCTCCTACTCGGCTTCGGCGTTCTCTCCCGTCGGATCCCGCGGGCGAAGCTTGTTGTTTGAGCAATCCACCAGCAGATCGAGGTCCTCCAGCACGATGGCCCCGATCAGCGCGGTGGTCCGATCCGGCTCCAGGACCGCGCGAAAAGTACTGCGCCTCCCCAGGAGTTCCACCTCCACCTGAGAAACGAGCCGCCGCTTGGCGGTGCGCCGATCCGCGCAGTGCATGGTGATCTCCCCGGCGCTGGGGAAACCCAGTCGGTCGGCGACGTCGGTCGGCAGGACGAGGTGCGTGGACCCGCTGTCGGCGATTCCGGTCAGCTGGAAAGAACGTACCTTTTCTGGGGCCAGCGCTCCACTCTCCGCCATTTGCAGGTCGCGATTGTTCATCACCAGGAACTCGACTGCGACGCGTCCCATTGCTTCATCTCCCTTGTCCATCGCAGTTCTCACGGCAAATCCTCCAAGCCACGGGCGTGCTGTTAGTTTATTGCGGCCCCCCGCCTCACGGCATCGCCGCCGTCGACTCTCTGTCGCGCGCTGGAATCGGCGCCGGCGCCTTCACGCCCTCGGCCCGCCTGTGAATGACGGCGCCGGATGGGATGAACAGGCCCTTGACGGGGCCGTTAGGATGAACGTGGTCGCGTTCTGAAGCGGTGAACAAATCGTGCCAAAGGTCGCAGCCGGTTTTCACGCCCCACGCTCTGCTTGACAGAAAATCGGCTCTGTCTTAGAGTGTGGCCTGCCCGGAGAGGAAGCCGGGCGTTCGGCGTTCCATTCTTCCAGCGCAGGAGGCGCGAATCGCCCGAAGCTCTCTACTTTTCTCTGATTCACCACCTTGACAGGATGCAGGTTTTCGCCCGGTAACTCCGGCAAGTGTGGTCAAAACCACGGATAGGAAAGGAACCACGCCAATGAAACGTTCGCTTAGTCTCTTCGCCGCCGCGTTGGCCCTGACGCTGGCGGCGGCGGCGCAGTCCCGGGCCGATCAGATGTTCTGGTACAACTGGACGCGCAATCCCTTCTCCATTGCCTTCGTCCAGCAGAACAACCAGAGTCTGCCCGGCACCGGCGGCGTCAACCTGATCGACCTGAATTCCAAGGCCGTCGAGGCCGACGCCACGCTCGGCACCGGCAACCCGGCCGCCGACATTCAGGTCATCAGCACGGCCGACTCGTCCAATCCGGACGTCATCAAGACTGGCGGCGGCCAGTACACGCTGACGCTGCAAATGTGGCTGGTGAATCCCGCGACCAACCCCAGCGCCCCCAGCGCCACGGTCAGCTTCGCGGGCCAGCTCTACAGCACTGGCGGCACCACCGCGCTGGCGGCCAACCTCGGCAACAAGATCCTCAGCTCGACCGACGCCGGCGGCACGCATCTCGGCCAAACCTTCGCCACGGCCACGGTGGGCGGCGTGAAGTTCGTCGTCAGCTACAGCGGCTTCGCGGAGCCGGGCAACTCCAACGATCAGACCTTCGGGGCCATCTCGTTCCACATCAACGCTACGACGGCGACCATCGGCGGCGGCAGCTCGCCGGAGCCCTCGGGCATGGTGCTGGGCTGCCTGGGCCTGACGGTCCTCGGCGGCGTTCTGTGGCGCGCCCGCCGGCGCCGACTGATCGCCCTTAAGGCCATGGCGTAACCCAGGCCGCTCGCTCCGCCGTTTACATTCGCGCAGACGACCCAGTTCGCGCGTGGATTCAAGGACGGCCGCCGTCCAGACGCACAGCGTCGTGCCTCCGGCGGCGGCCTCCCCCGTCGTCGCCGCCTTCGCCGCTTTTCTCGCACCCAGGATTGGCCGACGCCAATGATCTCCGCCGCTTTCCCTCTCCGGACCCCACGACGGCTCTCCCAAACCGCCGAGCCTCTCCGGGCGCTTCCACGACCCGGCTCGCCGAGAGCGTTTCCGCTCCTCGGCTTTTCCCATTCCCCTGGCCGCCGATTCCCGCCCCGACGGCTGTAACCCCTGGGACGACCACGCATGCGCAAGCTCAACGTCAAATGGTTCCTGGTCCTGGTCGTCGGCGCGGCCGTCGCCGCTGGATCGGTCGTCGCGCTGCACGCCTTTCAGTATCAGCGCATCGCCGCCGCTTTACTGTGGCAGGCCCGCCGCGCCGAGGACGGCGGCAAGCTGGACCGGATGAGACACTATTTGGAGCGCTATTTGGATTTTGCGCCGCAAGACGTGGGAGAGACGGCCCATCTCGGCCTGGCTTTGGCCGGAGACCACTTCGCTGGATCGCTGGCGGCGCGGCGCCAGTCGTTCTTCCTGCTCAACAAGGTCCTGACGCATGATTCCGGCCGGCGCGACGTGCAGCGGCTGATCGTCAAGACGGGGTTGGAGATCGGTGAATTCAACGCCGCCCGCCGCAACCTGGAAGCGCTGACCAAGAGCGCCCCGGCCGACGCCGACCCGGCGGAGCGCGGCGAACTGGAAGGCGCCTGGGGCCGCTTGCTGGAAGCCGA
>DATKHW010000528.1:0-5642 GCA_035546275.1 Gemmataceae bacterium | reverse complement strand
ATCCATCGACGGGCGCACGAATCTGCACGGCGAGGAGCGGCTTCAGCGCAACGATGGAACGTGGAATGGTCGGCCCGGCTGGCGCGACGACCCGGAACTGGCGTCGGCCAAGCTCGTGATCGGCGCCCCGTCCTATCCCCTGGTAGAGCTGTTGCGGTGCGACCAGCGATTCCAGCTTGTTTACGAAGACGCTGTGGCCGTCGTGTTCCTCCGCCGTCAGGATTTGCCCCCTTCCGACCCATGAACTATGGTTGTGACGGAATCGCGCCCGCCGAGAATTGTCGGAATGCCAGCGCCGGGGCTTGCCATGACGATCGCATTGAACGAACCGATTGCGAAGGCCGCGCCCGATGACATCGAGTTGTCGGTGGTAATGCCCTGTTTGAATGAGGTACGCACCGTCGGCCGTTGTGTGAGCAAGGCCCTGGCGGAGCTGGAGCGGCTGGGCGTCCGCGGCGAGGTCGTCGTCGCGGACAACGGCAGCACGGACGGCTCGCAGGCCGTTGCGCGCGAACATGGCGCCCGCGTCGTGGACGTGGTGGAACGCGGTTACGGCAGCGCCTTGCAGGGCGGCATCGGCGCGGCCTGCGGCCGGTTCGTCGTCATGGGCGACGCCGACGATTCCTACGATTTCGGCCGGCTGGCGCCTTTCGTCGAGCGGCTGCGCGCCGGCGACGACCTGGTCATGGGCAATCGCTTCCGCGGCGGCATCGAACCCGGCGCCATGCCCTGGCTGCATCGCTATGTCGGCAATCCAGTTCTTACGGGGATCCTCAACCTCTTCTTTCGCAGCCCCATCGGCGACGCTCATTGCGGCCTGCGCGCCTTCCGCAAGGACGCTTATGCGCGGCTCGGCCTCCGGTCGCCCGGCATGGAATTCGCCAGCGAAATGGTCGTTAAGGCGTGCCTGCAAAAGCAGAAGATCAGCGAGGCTCCCGTCGTCTTGCATCCCGACGGCCGCGACCGGCCGCCGCATCTCCGCAGCTTTCGCGACGGCTGGCGCCACCTGCGGCTGCTGCTTCTGCTCTGTCCAGATTGGTTGTTCCGCCTGCCGTCCATCGCGTTCATGATCGTCGGCTTCGGGCTGATGGCCGTATTGACGCCCGGCCCGCTCGCCGTCGGCGCTGTCGTCCTGGACGTTCACACCATGTTGCTCGGCGCCCTATGCCTGGTCCTGGGACACCAGACGCTCTATCTCTGGACCTTCGCCCGCGTCCACGCTGCAGCAACGGCGGGGGCCGACGACGCCGCCGCAGCCCGGTTGAGCCGGCAGCACAGTTTGGAGCGCAGCCTCCTCTTCGGCGGCGCCCTGCTGCTGCTGGGCGTCGGCTGCAATCTCTGGGTGCTGCGCGAGTGGGTCGCCCGCGATCTGGGACCGCTCGATGCGCAAGCGACGATGCGCTTCGCCCTATGGGGATTTACAGGCATGGTCACGGGCGTTCAGACGATTTTCGGGAGATTTTTTCTCAGTCTTCTGCTGCTGGGCCGCAAATGACCGGAAACACAACGGAGAGTCGCCCGGCCCTGCGCTCGCACCATGGCTGGAAGACGCCCAACCTCTTCAGCATGATTGTAATCCTGCTGCTCGCCGTCAACTATTTCAGCCCCTTCGCCGATCTCGATTACACCTGGCAGGAACGGACCGGCGAGCGGATCCTCCAGTCCGGAAAGCTGCGAACCACCGACGCCTTCAGCTACACCATCGCCGGCCGCCGCGTGCCTGATTTCGAATGGCTCTACGAGGTCACGCTGGCCGTCATCTGGAACGCCTTCGGCTACGGCGGCCTGAAGCTGCTCCGCACCCTTTGCGTCGGCGCGCCGCTGCTGCTTATGGCTCTGCATCTGCGGCGGTCCGGCGTGCGCTGGCGTGGAATCGCGCTCGCGCTGACGATCGCTGTGGTGGTGCTTATGGGGACGTGGAACCTGCGACCGCTCTATTGCACCACAATCAGCCTCCTTGTCGTCGCCTGCCGGTTGCACGACCATTGCACGGGCCGCCGGTCGCTGCCGCTCTGGCTGCCGCTGATCCTGTTGCTGTGGGCGAACGTCCATCCGGGCGTCATCGTCGGCCAGGCGCTGCTGATCGGTGCGATCGGGTGGGAATGGCTCAACCGGCTCCTGCGGCTCAACAGCCCGCTTGATCGCCGCGGCCTGCGGCGCTTGACCTGGATCGGCGGCCTCGGCCTCGCAGCCACGTTTCTCAGCCCCGATCCGATCGAACGCTTAACGTATCCCTTCCAGCCGGGCGTCCACCATCCGATCATGCGATCGTTCGTCGAGATGCGGCCGCTCTGCGCCTTCGTCGTTGAGGCGCCATTTACTTTTGCGCTCGTCTATGTCGTCGCCGCAGTTGCGCTATGGACGGTGGTTCGCCGATTTCGGCAATATCGCCTCTGGGAAATCTTTCTTCTGCTCGGCCTGGCCGTGCTGGGCAATGCCGCGTTTCGCAGCGTCCAGGATTGGCTGCTGGTCATGCTCGCCCTCTGCGCGCCGCACGTCGCCCGACTGCTGCGGGAGTCGGCCGCTTCGCGCCGCAAATGGTCGGCGGCGGCGTTGCTCCACCTAGATCGGGGTTTGAAGCGCGTGTTCCATTTGCCGGCGCTTCGCGTTCAGGGCTGGCCTGTCGCAGCCCTGGCCGTCCTGGCCGTGACGTCGCTTCTTCCGCCGCTGAGCCGCGCCATGCCGATTCAGGAAAGCGCCGACTGGCCGGCCGCCGTCGTTGACTGGATCGATGCACACGGCGTTTCCGGCCGCTTCTTCGCCGATCCCAACGACGGGGCCTACCTCACCTGGCGCCTGCACGATCGCGCCCGCTGCTACGCCGATACGCGCGGCTTCTTCTTTCCGCCGGAACTGCTGGAGGACTGCCAGTATTTGCCGCAGCTGACGCTTGACTGGCCGGACCGTCTGCGCCGCGTCGAGTCGTATGACACCGATTATTTCCTGCTGAAAACGGAGGGACCGCACGGCGCCTTATGGCGGGCCATTGAGCCGCACATATCCGATCCGCTCTATCGCGATCAATCCGTGGTGCTGCTGCGGTCCGACCAGGTGCGGGCCGGTCTGGCCGCCTGGGAGCAGCAACTAGCCGCGAACCCTTGACGGCCGGCCGCGTCTATGCGAAGGATGATCCGATTCCTTCGCCCGGCCCCGAGGATGCGGTCCATGCAAAATCCCTTCTTGATCGGGCCAACCGTCTACTTGCGCCCGCCGGACAAGGCGGACGCCCCCGTCGTCGCGCCCTGGTTCAACGACCAGGAGGTGCTGCGCTTCTTGGGCACCATCCGGCCCACGTCGGTCGCGTCGGAGGAAGCGTTCCTCGCCGGTCTGAACACTAACCCCATGGAACCGGCGTTCGGCATCGTCGTGCGCGAAACGGATCGGCTCATCGGCGTGACCGGCCTGTCGAAAACGGACGTTCTCAACCGACACACGATGTTCGGCATCGGTATCGGCGATAAGAGCGCCTGGGGCAAGGGCTATGGCACCGAGGCGACGCGCCTCATCGTCGGCTATGCGTTCGAGACGCTGAACCTCCACCGCGTCTGGCTGAGGGTGTTCGAATACAACCCGCGCGGCGTGCGCGCCTATGAAAAGGCCGGCTTCCGCCTCGAAGGCCGGCTGCGGCAGGAATGCTTCCGCGAGGGGCGCTACTGGGACGTGCTCTTCATGGCGATCCTGCGCGACGATTGGGAAAAGCAAGCACGGCGAGCGGAGACTTGACCGGCGGGAGGCGCCCTGCGATGATGGCGCACGCCCTGGCAAGGGGGGACCAATGCCATGCACGCCGGTCATTGGCCTACCGGCCCTATAATCGACCGCCGTAGGTTCTTAAGCGCCAGCGCCGTCGGCTTGACTGGACTTGGCGGCGCCCCAACCGCGCGAGCGGAAACGCGGCGTTCCCCCGGCGCGCCGGCCAAGTCCGTCATCCTGTTCTGGCTGAGCGGCGGCGTGTCGCACATCGACACCTGGGACATGAAGCCGGACGCCCCGGCCGAGTACCGCGGCGAGTTCAAATCCATTTCGACCTCGGCGCCGGGCGTCCGGCTGTGCGAGCACTTTCCGCTCTTGTCAAGGCAAGCCCACCATTTGGCTGTCGTAAACTCGCTTGGCCACTACGGCCGCGGCACGGGCGACCATCACGCCGGCTATTACTACAACCTCACCGGCCATGAACCCGATCCTAGCTTCCGCCAGCTGCTCAACAACCGCAGACCCTACACCGACGATTGGCCCTTCATCGGCGCCATCGCCGTCAGCAAACTGCCGCCGCATCCCTCCCTGCCGTCATTGATCGCCTTGCCGCAGAAGCCTGGCTTCCCCGAATACACGCGCCCCGGACAGTTCGCGGCGCGTCTCGGCCCGGCCTTCGACCCGGTCTATCTGCTCGGCAGCCGGGATCGGCCGATGGAATTCACGACCCCAGCGCTTACACTTGAAGGCGATGTGGACGCGGCGCGCTTGCAATCGCGCCGTCGGCTCTTGGAGGCGGTCGACGGGGCCGTCCGTCAGGCCGAGCGCATGCCGGCGCAGTTGTCGCAACAACAGGAGCGGGCGTTTTCTCTCCTTTGCGCGTCCCAAACACGCGCGGCCTTCGATTTGGAAAAAGAGCCGGCGGCGGTGCGCGACCGCTACGGCGCGACGATCAACGGCATGAGTCTGCTTCTGGCCCGCCGCTTGGTCGAAGCCGGGACGCCGTTCATTGCGGTTTATTGGATGGAAGATCCGAAGCTGGACCCATCCTGCAAGAGCGGCGGCGGCTGGGACACGCACGGAAACAACTTCGGTTGTCTTCGCAATTACCTCCTGCCGGAATTCGACCGCTGCTTTTCCGCTCTTCTGGAGGATTTGGATGCCCGCTGCCTCCTGGAGCAGACGCTGGTGCTGGTCACGAGTGAGATGGGCCGAACGCCGAAAATCGGCGACCCCCGATCCGGTGGGGCGGGAGGCGGCGGTCGCGACCACTGGACGAACTGCATGTCGGTGCTGCTGGCCGGCGGCGGCGTGCGCGGCGGCCAGATGTATGGGTCGTCGGACAAGATTGGGGCCTATCCCGCCGACAAGCCCACCGCGCCGGAAGATGTGGCCTGTACGGTGTACCACGCGCTTGGCATATCCGAGAAGACGGCGGTCGACCGGGAAGGACGTCCCTTTGACGCCATCCCGGACGGGCGGGCGCTGACGGAGTTGTTTTGAGCCGTCAGCTTTACAGACGCCGCGCTCGCAGGTATACGCATCCCCAATAGCACTCGCCTGCGGCACGCCATCTGCTACCCCGTTGATGCGCCCATGCCCGTGTACGCGAGGCGACCCATGCCGCCGCAACAGGCTGTCCGCGAAGCCGGTCTCGGATCGCGCCGCCTGCGCGACCTGGGCCTGACCATCGCCGGCACGCCGCTCGAATCGGTGTGTCGCGATTTCGAGCAGGAACTTCTCGACCGCGGCGTCGTCAAAGTGCGACCGCATTTCTACCTGTCCACTGAATGGGGTGTACCTTTTGGCACAATTTCTATCGCCATTCCATTTTACCTGGCTCGCGTCGAGCTGATCGATTTCCATGCCGAGCGCGGCGGCTTCGTTGAGGGCGGCAGCCGCGCCGATGTGCTGCGCTACCTGCGGCATGAGATGGGCCACGTCGTCAA
>DATKHW010000527.1:0-11786 GCA_035546275.1 Gemmataceae bacterium | reverse complement strand
GCGAAGAATCAGGGGGCTGACGCCCCCCGCTCGCCTTCCTCGTACAGCTCCGCGCAGCGCTGCACCAGCTTTTCGACCGAGAAATGCTCCGCCGCGCGGCGCCGGCCGGCTTCGCCGCAGGCCCGCCGGCGATCGGCGTCGTTGAGCAGGAAGCGCGTTTGCCGGGCCAGCTCCGTCTTATCGCCGGGGGGCGTGAGACAACCGACCTCGCCGTCGATCACGATCTCGGCCAGCGCCGGCAGCCGGGCGGCGATCACCGGCTTGCCGGCCGCCATCGCCTCCAGCGCGGCGTTGACGCCGCCGCCGGCCCGGCTGGGGACCCAGGCCAACTCCGCTGCGTGCAGCCACGGCCCCAGGTCGGGCCGCCGGCCGAGGAAGGCGACGCGATCGGTCACGCCGATGGCGGCGGCGAACGCTTCCAGACGAGCGCGGTCGGGGCCGTCGCCGGCCAGGATCAACCGCAAATCCTCGTATAAATAGTGCAAAATGTCGAGCGCCCAGACGGCGTCGCGGAAACCCTTGTGGGCTTCGATCGGCCCGGCGCCGAACAGCAACCGGCCCTGCGGCAGGTCGGCGGGCGGCGGAGCCGATGACGCCATGCGAACGCCGGGGGCGACGACGGCGATGCGCTCCGAGTGGACGCCGAGATCGCGGCAACGGTCGGCCTCGCTCTCGCCGAAAGCGACGACGACGTCGGCCCGGCGCAGCAGCCAGCGGTCGAGCCAGGCCGTGCGCCGGCCGATCGGCAGGGCGGCGCTGACGAACAGCCGAGCGGTGCGCCGGCCGCCGGCCAGGGCGGCGGCCGCGCGCAGGCCGGTCCGGCCCCAGAAATGCACCACGTTCGGCCGCGCCTCGGCCAAGAGCCGCCGCAGCGCCACGAACGGCGCCGGCTCGAACGGCCTTTTCCACCCCAAAATATCCACGTCAATCCCCGCGGCGCGCAGCTCCTCCGCCCAAGGCGAGGTACGGCCCAGGACGCAGACGCGCGGCCGGAAGCGGTCGCGCGGCAGACCCGATGCGATCAGCGTCAGCTGACGGGCGGCGCCGCCGTAATCGAGACTGGGGATGACAAAAAGGATCTTCATTCGTCCTTGGTCCGTCGTCGTAGGGTGGGTCGCCAGACCCACCGAGAGGGGCCGAATCCGCGCCGGTGGGTCTGGCGACCCACCCTACGGACAACGGACGATTCCGATATACGGCAAATTCCGATGTTCGTCGTTGTAGTCGAGTCCGTAGCCGACCACGAAGACGTCGGGGATGTCGAAGCCGCAGTAGTCCGGCTCGACCGGCACGCGCTGCCGGCCGATCTTGCGCAGCAGCACCGCCGATCGCACCGACGCGGCGCCGAGTCCCTTGAGATGGTCGATCAAATACGCCAGCGTCTGGCCGGTGTCGAGGATGTCGTCGAGCAACAGGACGTGCCGGCCGCGCACGTCGAGAACCAGCTCCGGGCCGACGCGGAGGGCGCCGGGGGTCACAGCCGCGCCGCGGTAGCTGGACGCCTGGACCAGGCCGATGCGCAACGGCAGGTCGATGCGGCGAACCAAATCGGACAGGAACATCAGACAGCCGGTCAGGACGCCGATGATGGTGGTCGGCCGGCCGTGGAAGTCGGCCGCGATCTGCCGGGCCAGCTCATCGACCCGCTGCTGGATGCGCTCGGCGGGAAGAAGAATTTCCATATCCGCCCCTTAAAGGATGAAGGATGAAGGATGAAGGATGAAGGACAGAACCGTGCTGTGCCGGTTCATCCTTCATCCTTCATCCTTCATCCTTTAGCCCGGCGGCCAACCGAACGCCCGCCCGCCGAGCAGATGCAGGTGCAGGTGCGGCACCGTCTGGCCGGCGCGCTCCTTGCAATTCAGCACCAGGCGATAGCCGTCCGCCAGGCCGAGCTTCTCGGCCAGCTGGGCCGCGACCAGGTGCAGATGGCCGATCAGCTCGCGGTCTTCCGGCGTAATGTCGGCGTGGGTCGGGATGACCTTGCGCGGAATGATGAGGACGTGGACCGGCGCCTGGGGGTTGACGTCGTGGAAGGCGACGCAGCGGTCGTCCTCGTGGATGATCTTGGCCGGGATCTTCTTCTCGATGATCTTCAGGAAGATATTGTCCTGGAGCATGAAAACCCTCCCGGAAATCGACGCGCCCTGGCGGTACAATAGCCGCTCAGGACGGCAGGGACAACCACGGAGCAAGATGATGGTCTGGACGGTCGGCGTCGATGAGGCGGGGTATGGGCCGAACCTGGGGCCGTTCGTCATGAGCGCCGTGGCCTGCCGCGTCGAGGACGGCGACGCCTGCCTCTGGTCGGCGCTGCGCTCCGCCGTCCGCCGGTCCGCCGAGGAGGACGACGGCCGGTTCGCCGTGGACGATTCCAAGCTGGTCTACAACACGACCCGTGGATTGGCGGCGCTGGAGCGCGGCGTCCTGGCGGCGCTGGGGCGGGCGGATTCGACTCCTTTGGGGAGCTTCCTTACGGATTTTTGCGCAGACTCGATGCTGGCGGAGCTGGCCGACGAGGCGTGGTACACCGGAACCGCCGGCCTGCCGGGGCACGCGACGGCGGAGGAAGTGAAGACGGCGGCGGTGCGGTTCGACGAGGCGTGTGGGGCGGCGGGAATCCGCGGTTGGAAGATGGACGTGGTGGTGGTCTGCCCGCCGCGGTTCAACGCCCTGCTCGACGCGGCCGGCAGCAAAGGGGCGGTGCTGGCCCACGCTCTCGGCGAATTGCTGCGGGCGTCGTGCGGTCTGGCGCCGGCCGATGAGGCGCTGACGTTTCACGTCGATAAGCACGGCGGCCGCAATCGGTATACCGCTCAGATTCAGCACGCCCTGTCGGCCGACGCCGTGCTGCCGCTGGAGGAGGGGATGTCGGCCAGCGTGTACCGCGTGCTGGGGATGGGCCGCGACATGCTGCTCACGTTCCGTCCGCGGGCGGAGTCGGCCCATTTCTGCGTGGCGCTGGCGTCGATGGTCAGCAAGTACGTGCGCGAACGGCTGATGGAGGAGTTCAACCGCTTCTGGCTGGAGCGGACGCCCGGCCTGAAACCGACGGCCGGCTATCCTGGCGACGCCCGGCGCTTCTACGACGCCATCCGGCCGACGGCGGAGAAGCTGGGCATCGCGGAGGCGGCGTTGTGGCGGCGGAAGTGAATGAATGCTCTTGCGTCATGACAATTCGTCATATAAAATGACGAATTGTCATGACGCATCGACGCACCCGACGACTGAAAGCTGAGCCGAAAACCGACCACGCCTTTGCGCATCTCGGCCGACACCTCCTCGCCGCCCGAAATGCTTGCGGCCTCAGCCAGCAGGACCTGGCCGCGCGCTGCGGACTGGATCAGGCGCACATTTCGCGCTTCGAGAAAGGCGAACGTCAGCCGACGCTGCGGCAGCTGGCCGGCCTAGCCGCGGCGCTCGCCGTGCCGTTCCAGTGGTTCATTAACGGCTCAGAGCGGCCGGGAAACGGCTATCGCGAAATCGCGGTAGAACTGCATCGTTTGGGAATTTCCGATTTGGCGTTGGGCGGCGCCGTCGTTCCCGGTGCGTGTCGCCCCGTCGAGGAAGTGTTGGCCCTCGCGGTGAGCGGCGACCGGGTAGACCCCCGCGTTCTTGAGGCGCTTCCCGCGGTCTTGGCGTGGAATGCTTGGGACCCCGGAGTGCTGGAGGCATATGGACGAAGCGAGGACCCCCGAGCGGCACACCGCCTGGCGTGGCTCGCCGAGATCGCGTGGACGATCCATATCAGTACAGGGTTCCCTGGTGGAACGCGGAATGCCTTGCGCTTCGAGGCGCTAACTCGCGCCGTTCGGCCGCCGGATGTCCCCGACGGCCTGGGATTTCCCACTCTCGACGATTCGCTCCCACCGGTGTCGAGGCGGTGGAACGTCACCTACGCTGCCGACCTTGAGGCGTTTTACCAGCGCGCCCGCCATTTGCTCAGCATGTGGGCAGACCAACCGAACCGATGGCACTGGCTGCCGGAGTAAAGAATCCCCCGAGGCTTTCCAAGGAGAAAGCCAATGATTGATGAAAGAGGGCAATGGTGGATCGGCTCCACGCCGGAGGACATCAAGGCTTACCTGGCTGCCTGTACCAACTCGGATGCCGCATATCAGGCAAACGCCTACCGCCTGATCCGCTGCCCCTGTGGTTCGATACGATTCCGGCTTGAACGCGCCGACGGCGTCGCTAGGCGCATATGTGCGATCTGCCACCGTCATAAATTCATTTGCAGAAGCGCGGCGGACTGGAAAGAAGCCGTGGCCAAAGGAGATATGGAGCGGTATGCCTGTGTCGAGTGCGAATCGGCGGAGGCCAACGTTGCCGTTGCATTTGCGGGTTATGCGGAAAATCCGGAGCTGGATGCGGTGAAATGATTTTACGTTGGCGTCCGGTGCGCCCGGTGCGGCGTGTTGGGCTGCTTCAGCGACGGCAAGGTTGGTCGCGGTCCGGCGACCCAGGTCTACCGGCGAGCATAGTTCGGTCGAAGCGCGGCCGCGACATCGGCCCCCCCGCCGCCTCAATGCGAGGCGGCCAGCTCCAAAAACCGCTTCGCCATCTGCGGCCCCTTGGCCTCATCCTCGTGCTTGAAGAACACGAACGCATCTCGCCATTTCTGTTTTCGCACCTGTTTCACCCACATTTTCATGGCCGCATCGTCGTAATCGGGCCGCCGCAAGCGCAGATAGCCCCAATCCGTGGTCGCTACGAATGGAACCTTGAGATCGTCCTTCTCGTCGGCAATGCACAGCGCCGCCCGGTGGTCGCGCAGAAGCCCGAAAACCTCGTCGTCGAACCACGACGGATGGCGGAACTCGAACGTCGTCTGGCGCTGCGACGGCAGCAACGCAAGAAACTCGCGCAGCCGCGGCGCGTCCTTCTTCAGGTTCGGCGGCAGCTGAAACAGCAGCGGCCCCAAGCGCGCCTTCAGCACCGCGGCGACTTCGAGCAGTTGCGCCGCTGAATCGCCTGCGTCCTTGAGCCGCCGCGTATGCGTGATCTGCTGCGGCGCCTTGAGGGCGAACCGGAAAGCCGTGGGAACCTCGGCCGCCCAGGCTTGCAAAGCCGACGCCTTGGGCATGCCGCGAAACGTGCTGTTGATCTCGACCGTCCGAAAGGATTCGCCGTAGTAGCGGAGCATCTGCTTGGCCGGCAGGTTTCGGGGATAGAACGCGCCTTTCCATTCCTTGTACGAATAGCCGCTGGTCCCGACGTAGAGGTTCACATTTCTCCTCAAGGGCGCGGCCGGATCGTGGCGTCCCTCTAACCTCCCACCGCCTCAATCTTGCTGTGTTCATCCAGCGTGACGCTCGACAGCTCGCCGTTGTCCTTGGTGAAGTGGACGGCGACAACGACGATGTCGTCCTCCGGCACGCGGTCGGTGGCCAGGCCGGTGTTGAGATAATTCACCTCGCGATATGCGCCTTCCACCGTCGTCGTCCACGTCGCGGTGCTGCCGACGCGGACGCGCTGCGTGATGCGGATGCGCTGGCCCGGCTTGAGGCCGCGGATCACCTCGGTCAGCTTTGGGTCGATGGGGCGCGTCGATGAGACGAGCGGCGTCATAGGTCGATGTCTCCCTGTCCCGGCCGGCCGCGGACCAGAGCGATCCGGCCGGTGCGCGCCAGCTCCACGATGCCGTAAGGCCGCATCAGCTCGATGAACGCTTCGATTTTGCGCTCCTGGCCGCTGATCTCGATCATGAGGCTGTCGGGGCTGATGTCCACGACGCGGCCGCGGAACATCTCCACCAGGAGCGTGATCTCCATGCGCTGGGCCGGTGCGGCCTTGACCTTGATAATCATCAGGTCGCGCTCGACGAAGTCCTCGCTGCTGATGTCCTGGACCTTGACGACAGTGATGACTTTATGGAGCTGTTTGCGGACCTGTTCCAGCTCGGCGTCGTCGCCGTGGACGACGAACGTCATGCGCGACAGGTTCGGGTCCTCGGTTTCGCCGACGGCGAGGCTGTCGATGTTGAATCCGCGCGAGGCCAACATGCCGGAGATGTGGGCGAGCACGCCGGGTTGGTTCTGCACCAGGGCCGAGAGGACGTGGCGCATTCGGGTCTCCTGAGCCGAGGGGCGGGACACTGGGATCTTAGGAAGCGGGGGGGGGAGTTCAATCGCGGAGGCCACAATTGACGTAGATCAATTTCCTTCTATAATGACGAAGGATCAGTCAAGGGGCGGTTGTAGCAAGACAGGTGCCCACCCGACGATGGGGAGGGTTCATGCCGCCGCTGACCGACCCGGTTCGCTGCCGCTGCTATCGAGCCGCTCTGGCAAATTGGCGATATGCAGGCTACGTCAACTTCGGCAAAGACGCGTCCCGCTGGCTTGGCATTGAGCTGCGCGAATACACGCACGGGCAACTTGCGCAGTTACTATACGAACACGTTTGGGCGGAAGCGGATTGCCGCCGCGTGGACGAACAGCGCGAGACGCGGCCCGAATGGAAGGAACACGAGTTCCATTACGACCTTCGGGTGCGGATCGACGGTCGGCTGGTTTACTTTGAAACCCGCTTGATCTACCGGAACCCGAACGATCCCGACGACCCACTCATCCATGTGGTGAATGCTCATGACGCCTGAACCGACGACAGCCGAGCTTCGCAAGGGGCGGGATCGGCCTTTCCCGTGGGTCTGCGCCAACTGCTTGAAGGACGAGGTGTATCCGGTGACGATGCCGTACACCACGGAGGTCAAGCACGACGGCCGCATGTATAAACTGTCGATCCCGGCACTGACGATCCCGAAGTGCCGTGCTTGCGGCGAACTGGTCTTCAGTATTCGCGTGGACGACCAGATCGTCGAGGCGTTGCGCGCGGAGGCGCGGCTGCTGACGCCTCAGCAAATCCGGGAAGGGCGCAAGGCCCTCGGCTTACAGTCGAAGGAACTGGCGGAGCGGCTCGGCGTGGCGAAGGAAACCCTCTCGCGCTGGGAGAAGAAGATGATGATTCAGTCGCGGGCGATGGACAATTTCCTCCGCGTCTATTTCGCCGTCCCCGAGGTGCGGGCGGTCCTTCTGGGGCCGAACCAAGATGCGGCACTGGGTACGCCACCCGTCCTTCCATGCTCTGACTCACATCAGCCGCGGTCGCACGGATCCGCTTGAAGGAACTCTCCCACGCAGGCTTGACCTGGAACCCGTCCTTTCCTATCATATGATAGGAAAGGACGGCCGGGAGCGCTGACCGGGATGAGCGGGACAAAGCAGGCCAACCAGGGAGTCGGCGACGATGTCCAGCGACGCGGGGAAGGAGGTCCGCGACGAACTGCTCCGCCTGCTGGACAACGACGACTGGCAAGTTACGGAGTCCGCCCGGTCCACGGCGTATCCTATCCTTCGGACGATGGGACGGATGCCCAGCGACGGAGCGATCATCGAGCACGTCTCTCATCTGCTTCGGACGGACTTCCCGTTTCATGCGGTCCCGCTCGGTGAGCCACCCGGCTCCGCGGGCACGGGCTATATGATGAACAACGCCGATGGCCGGGGCCTTTACATCAAGATGACCATCCGGCAAGCACGGACTACCGAGGTCTGGGTAGTCAGCTTCCACGTCAGTCAGCATTTCAGGGGGTAGAAGATGACGGCGCCCGACACCCAAACCGGCCAGGACGTGCTTTGCCCGACCTGCTACCGGGGCCACATGCATCCGCGGCACGTCACCGAACGCTTCCCTTACGAGGTGGACGGCGAGACGACCATGGTCGTTGCGGAGAACGTGCCGGTCGATGTGTGTGACAACTGCGGCGAACAGTTGAGCGGCCCCGAGGCGGCGCGCATCCGCCACGAGGCGATATGCCGCGCTCTGAAGCTGTTGACGCCGGCTGAGATTCGTGCCATCCGGGAACGGCTGAATCTTACCCAGGCGGAATTCGCCCGGTTGACGCGCCTCGGCGAAGCCACCATCTGCCGGTGGGAGCGCGGCCGGCTGCTGCAAAACCCGGCGATGGACCGCTATCTGCGGCTGATGGCGGCCAGCGAGGAGAATGTTCGCTTCCTCCAGAAGCTACAAGGTCCTGCGCCGAACAAGAACGGGGCACTGGATACGCCAGTCGGTCCGGATATGGAAGCCGCTCCACCTGTAAATCAGCTTGGAGTTCAGCCAAACGGAGGGCATATGAACGAGGTTCCATCTCAACTCGTGGAACACCAGCAAGAGCTTCAGCAGCTAGACCCCCTGAGTGCGGCGGCGCAGGCGATCGAGTATCGGAAGAGCCACTGGGATAGGCACGTTGGAGCAGATGATGCGGACCTAAATTTCTTGGCCTGTCACTACGCGGGTGCAATCACGCGCGGCCACCTCGCGGGACTGGCGCGCACAGCGCAGGCGCAGCGGGATTCCACGAGCATCCGTCGCCTGTTTCTGGGGACCATGCTGTGGGGTTACGGCACAGTGGGATACGGCCCCCATCGAACCGCCAAGATGTTGGCCGCAACTGATGCACTGCAAGTGCTGCACTCAACCTTGGATTGTGTCTGGAAAGGGGACACCCGAACCGCTTACGAGCGTTTCCACCTGCCAAAATGCGGGCCAGCGTTCTTCACCAAGTTTTTCTACTTCGCGGGTCTTGGTTGCGACCTTAAAGTGCAGCCCCTCATCCTGGATTCAGTGGTGATGAATAAGCTAGAGCAATGGCTTGGACTCGATGTTACCCCCTTTGGGCGGTTTACCCGCGACAAGGATCGCCGGATTTCTGCCATTGGCCGCAATGCGGCCGGATACGAGCGTTATGTCCAACTCCTGAATGGGTGGGCGCGGGAACTGCGGTGCCGAGCTGACAGCATCGAATTGTTCCTGTTCACGCGGTCTGCCCCTGCGAATCCCGCCAAATAAGGTGCTCCGACAGGCTGACTTTGCCCTCGCGCTGAAGTGGGACCGAAATGCGCCCAGCCGCGCGTGAATTCCTGAGCAGAGATGGGGCGGCACGTCCGAAATGTGCGCCGCCGCACGCAGATTCGCGCCATCTCGACCCCCTCCTCAGCTGCGCAGCTGCATTTTCCCAGCTGCGCAGCTGAACCCGCCCGGCGCAAGTGTCTATTTCTGTGCAATTGCGCACATTTCCCCCGAAATCCCCGTGCGGCCGCGCATCCATCCCCGTGCCGCCGCGCACCTGCCGACGCCAATTCCCGTGCGGCCGGGCGCCTCGTCCCCGTGCGGCCGCGCGTTTTTTCCCAACCGATGATGGGCCAAAGCGTAAGAGACGATTCGCCTTCCGACCGCCGACGCCGGTCGCCAAACCATCCCCTATAACCGTCTGGACCGAAAACCTACACAACCCCTTCCGATCGAAGCGGTGTGGACGGTTCCATCACGCAAGAACGTGCGACCATGAATCCGGATGACCCCAGGGGGAAATATCGCGACGGCCGCGATGAGATGAACCTCGCCGACTTCCCCATCTCCGCTCTGCAACGTTGGCAGCCCAGCGACGCCGACGGCCGCAAGCGCGATCGGCTCCAGTTCGAGGCCACGCGCTACGACCCCGTCAGCCGTCGCCGCGTCCAGCAGCGCGTCACCCTCACCTCGTCGGCCCGCGATGGGCTGCCGACGCCGGCCGATGAGCACGTCGTCCTCGCCCTGCTCTATGTCGCCAAGCATAGCGACGACTTCGCCGAGCCGACCGTTTATTTCGCGCCGAGCCAGATGTTCGACGTCATGGGTTGGTCGCCGAACGGCCGCAGCTACACCCGGCTGCGCGACGTGCTGCGGCGGCTCAAATCGCTGACCATCCGCTATGAGAACGCCTGGTGGGACGCCGCCGGCCGCGGCTACGAGGAGGAAGTGGCGACCGGCGTCATCAGCGCCTACCGGATCGCCCGGCAGGTCAGCGGGCCGCGCACCGCCAACACCACGCCGCTGAGCTGGGCGACCTGGACGCAGCAATTTCACCAGAGCCTCCTCAACGGCAACATCAAACGGCTCGACCTGAACACGTTCTTCCGCCTCAAGACGCCGACCGCCCAGCGCATCTACCGCTTCCTTGACAAGCGCTTCTACCACAGCGATTCGGTGTCGATGGATTTGATCGAGTTCGCCTGCGGCCACGTCGGCCTGACGGAATCGGACAACGTCGCCATCCTCAACCGGCGTCTGGCGCCGGCCATCGCGGAGCTGGAGGCGATCGGCTTCCTCGCGCCGCTGCCGCCGGGAGAGCGCTTCCAGAAGGTCAAGGCCGGCGTCTGGCGCGTGCAGTTCCGACGCGGCGCCGGTTGCCAGCCGTCCGGGGAGCGTAGGGGCGGGGTCTCCCCGCCCCTACCGTCGGGCGGGGCAACCCCGCCCCTACCGTCGGGCGGGGCAACCCCGCCCCTACCGTCCGAGGAGCTGGCCGCCGAGTTTTACCGGCTGTGGGACGCGACCCTGCCGATGCAACCGGGGCCGCGCGACCTGGAACAGGCCGAGGCGCTGCTGCGCGACCACGGAGCGGAGGCCAGGGCGCTGATCGCGTGCCTGGTGCGGGTCGTGAAAAAGCGCTGGCCGGACTGCCGATCGCTCAGCGGGGCGGTGCAAAAGTATTTGCCGGAGGCGATAAGGCTGCATCAGCTGGAACGGCGGCGCGAAGCAGCCCGTGAGACGGCCGAATCCCGACGGCGGCAGGAACAGGAAGCGGCGCGGACGCGGGAACAGACGGAACAGCGGTTGCAGGAAGCGTGGGCCGCGTTGCCGGCGGCGGAGCGCGACGCCATCCGGCGCCGCGTGCTGGACAAACTCGGCGGCGCGACGGCGCCGGAAGCGTTTGTGCAGCGGCTGTGTCTGGAAGAGGTGGCGCGGCGGCGCGGCGGGAGCGGCGGTTGATGGTTCTCGAGGTGCCATTCCGTTCTTCTGAATTTTCCCGTGACTTCGCGTGCTGCATCGCCGATAAGAACAAAAAAGCCGTAGGGGCGAACCACCCGCACAGCAGAAGACAGCAATGATCCAGCAAAGCACGCCGTATGAGAACGTTCTGGAAAGGGAGTTGAGTCTGCCGGCGGAAAAAGGCGGGCCGGTGGTGCTCGATCTGTTCGCCGGTTGCGGCGGGCTGGCGCTCGGATTCGAGGCGGCGGGCTTCCTGACCGTTGGGTTCGAGATGGACGAGGACTGCTGCGCCACCTACCGGCGAAACCTCCGCGCCCCCTGCCATGCCATGACCCTTCGTCCGGGCCTGGAACTGACGGACGGAGCGGAGGTGATTATCGGCGGCCCTCCCTGTCAACCGTTCTCGGTCAACGGGCATCAGAACGGCGGACGGGACGGCCGCGACGGCTTTCCAGCCTATCTCTGGGCCGTGGAGCGCTACCGGCCGCGGATGGCGGTCTTTGAAAACGTCCGCGGGATGCTCTACCAAAACAAGGTTTACTTCGACGCGATCGTGGAAAAGCTGGAAGCGCTGGGGTATCGCGTCGCCTGGAAACTGCTCAACGCGGTGGAATTCGGCGTGCCGCAGAACCGAGAACGGCTGTTCGTGGTCGCACATCAGGGAACTTTCGATTTTCCGGAGCCGACCCACGCAGATCGCCCGGTGACGGCTGGCGAGGCGCTGGGAGAAATGGCCTATTCCATTCCTGAGGGCGCCAAATTTCTGACGCCGAGCATGGACGTCTACGTGGCGAAGTACGAGAAGGCGTCCAAATGCATCCGTCCCCGCGACCTGCACCTGGACCAGCCGAGCCGCACCGTCACCTGCCGGAACCTGAACGGGGCTACGGGCGACATGCTCCGCATCCGCCTGGCGGACGGACGGCGGCGTCGGCTCACGGTGCGCGAGGGGGCGCGGCTCCAGAGTTTTCCGG